>NZ_JAQOSO010000023.1:0-6366 GCF_030068505.1 Roseofilum capinflatum BLCC-M114 | reverse complement strand
GGAAATCATGGTATCGACATCGAGTTGGGCGGGTTCACGAAGGTTATTGGTGGGTGTTGTAAATGGTTGGTGAACCCGCCCCTACGCAATAACCTCACTAGGTACACTCTCGCAATTTACCAATTGATCGTGGGATCTCTTGATTAGGACAAAAAACTAAATAGGCCCATTCTGTTCCTTCATTAGGTGCAGATATTACTACTTCTACTTGACTTGAAGAGCCATCAAATTGTGCTTGTAAAGTTCCTGAGTTACTAACTAACCCCCCTGTACTTTCAATGATTTGACCTTCATAAAAAATTTCTAATTTGTCTGGATTAGGGCACATTTCATATGTAATAGTAACCGTACCACTGGTCGTTCCCATGTTAAAAGTTTTTGAATCAAATCCCCGACCCCCTCTTTTGATCTCAGTTTCACCACATTCGCCAATACAACCCAATTGGTCTGGATATTGATCCAACCAATTTTTGAAATCAGAATTTTTCTTTAGAAGATTAGTCCAAGTATTTTCATAGCCTTCACCAAAAGCCATTAAGCAATGTATGCTAAAATACGCTCTCATTGATTCCAAAATAACAAAACCAAGTAGTGCTGGTCCTGTTAATGAAATTCCAGCCTTAGCTAGTGTAGCTGGATTGAAAAATCTTAATCCTGATGCTAGAGTTCTAGTGCCAGTACTTGTTATTATTGTACTCGTTTGATTCCAACCAACCAATTTAGAGAACGCATTTCCTACCGCTGTACCTAGTCCTAGTTCACCTAATATTTTTCCAGGTAAATCATCTAATCTTTTCAAATTATCACATAGTCCTTTTTCAAGAAGGCAACGCTCGCCTGGCCAGCGTTGTTTTAATGATTTTAGACTCTGTATTCCCTTCAAAGAATTTATTTCAACAACTTCAACCTCTTTATTTCCTAACTCATTAACATATTCAATTTGCCATGTTGAACTATCAACTCCTCTAACTAGAATAGAAGGAGCTTGATTAGTAGAGCTTAATTTTAGTTGAGTTTTGTTTTGTTTGTCTAGTCCAAATTGAATATTCAAGATTGGGGACTGAACATCACAAATACTATTACCAGGAATGTTCATTTCTATTCTTTTGATTTCAGCGTGTCCTTCTCTAGATTTCTCAAAATTATAACTCTCAAAACATCCAGTTTCAGAAGATATAGTGAGAACTGCATTTTTTGAGTTTAATTCAAAGCTTATAGAGTTATCTCTTGTGGCTTGATTCGGTATAGGATTCCCAAAATCTGGTCGAATATAATCGGGCCCAGCATCCTGTGGAAATGCTGGTACAGGTTGACTATTCCCAGGAGGGGGTGCAACGGGAGGATCGTCAAATTCCCTGGAGCGCTGGACTAAAAGAATTTCCTCAACCATGGCAGGGGTTGCGGCAACCGTTTTTCCAGAATACTTGGCTGCGGTGGCCATGCATAGCCCGGAGTCAGCACCTAATAGTCCGCAGAGGATAACGGCTAATAGGCGATTAATCCAACTGCCATGGGCGAAAATGAACCCGAAAAAGCTGAGAATTCCTAATATGAACCAACGGTGTTTAGACATGATTTTGTCCTCGATAATAATGGATGGTGTTGTTGATTGGTTTGGGGTTTATTGGTGGGGTGGGGGCGGGTTTAGAGAAATTTTGGTTAGGTGTTCTAGATATGGGTATAACCCGCCCCTACGGGATTTGGTGTTGTTGATTGGTTTGGGGTTTATTGGTGGGGTGGGGGCGGGTTTTGGGAGATTTTGGTTAGGTGTTCTAGATTTGGGTATAACCCGCCCCTACGGGATTTGGTGTTGATTGATTTTTTGGTTGGGGTTTGGTGTTGTAGGGGCGGGTTCATCCATCATTTAGAATACCCACCGATAACTTTTGTGAACCCGCCCAACCCGATGTCGATACCACCATATCGGGTTGGTTTATTGGTGGGGTGGGGGCGGGTTTAGAGAGATTTTGGTTAGATGTTCTAGATTTGGGTATAACCCGCCCCTACGGGATTTGGGGATTAGCGGAAAATGCCTCGAATGCCCCGAATCACGTCAACGCCTCGATTAATGGTGTCGAATGTGCGGTTAACGTCGTCGATGGTGTCTCGCTCATCTGGGGGTTGGGCAACGTAAACTTCACCGAGTTCGGGTGCAGGAGCGTTGTCTACTTGAACGCTTAAATAAATGCCTGCTTGGGGGGCAAGGCGTAAGAAGGTGCTGACGGGAATGGCATAGTTAAAGCCAATTTTGATTTGACCGGATATGGTTGCAGCCTCTCCTTCGCTGAAGCCTTCTCGTAGTAGTGCGCTAGTGGTTTCTCGATCGCCCATACCGTGAACGCCAACAACGCGCCCTCCAGCATCTAAAACGGGGCCGCCACTCATACCGCCGCGAGTAACATTGGTATAGGTCATTTCATAACCGAGAACGGGTTGGGATAAGTAACCGGAGATGCGACCATCGGTGAATTGACGAGTAACACTATTATTGGCTCGCTGTCCTACTGAGCCTAAACCCGGCCAACCGGAAACAAAGACATCTTGACCTTCTGAGGTTTCGGCTGTGCCCAGTTTGGCGACTTGATAATCCTTATCGCTGGTAAATTCAACAACGGCTAAATCTACATCCGGGAGTTTTTGAACTTTACTAGAGTCGATTTCATAGGCTTGTTTATCAGAGGTAATTAAACCATATTCACCCTGCCGAGCAACGACATGATGGGCGGTGAGAACGGAGTAGGTATTGCCATTGCGAGCGATAATAAAGCCCGATCCATGGCCTCCCTGTTTACTCTGAATGAGAACGGTGATTTCTCTGGCGATGTTGTTGACTTCGCGTCCGGTGAGAGCGACGGAAGGTTGGGGGATGGTGATGACTAGGGCGGTGGCGATCGCCGTTCCGCCTAAAATAGCCTGAAGCTGTTGGTAGGTTCTCATGATGCTTTCTCCATAATATGAGGTCATTTTGTTTTGTTTTTTGGTGGTGGGAGGGGATGGTATGCCGGGTTTTGGGTGATGGTGGGGGCGGGTTTAGGGAAGGTATGGTTGGGTGGCCTGGATTTGGGTATAACCCGCCCCTACGGGATGGTATACCGGATTTTTGGCATGGGTTCACCAATAGAGGGGTTGGGGTCTTTGCCTGGGATAGGGACGGGTGGCTCGATAGGTATCGATGGGGATGCCCCAACTGGCTTGTAGGATTTGTTCTAACAAGGCTGGGGATGGGGCGGTTCCGTCCTCGAAAATATAGACCCCGAAGCCGGGATCTCGATTGGCTAAACGGCCGTTGATACCCAGCAATAAACCGCGATCGCTAAAAATCGGGCCGCCACTCATGCCCGACTCGATGCGGTTGGTATAGCCCAAACGATACCCTTGAGCGAGGGATTTATTCAGTACCAGGGAAACATTTCCCCAAGTCAACCGAAAGGCATGTACCCCTAAATCGAAGGTGGGTTGCACGGTTCCCCAGTGATACATGGGAAATCCGGCGGCATAAACCGGCTCTCCGACGGTGGCAGGATAGGGACTCAAGGGCGCAACTTCATAGGACAGGCGACTGGCAAATCGGGCGATCGCCATATCCGCACCACCCAATTGTTGGGGAGCCTCCAACAGAGGGTATCGTTGTCCATCTGCCGTGAGAATGGAGGGGCGATCGCTAAAGGCAAACACATGCCAGTTGGTCAACAGGGTATAAATATTGCCCTGGCGCTGCACCAGAATCCCGGAACCTGACGATCGCGAGGTTAAAATCCGGACGGATGTCAATCGCGCTAACCGCTCCACATCCGCGGGAACCGGGGAGATCTGTTGTGCTGTAACCGATGGGGTTAACTTCGAGCTGGCGATCGCACCGATAGCGGCGATCGTACCTGTACCCACCAGAGACAAAAACCTACGTCGATTCTTCATTTGTGCCCATCCCATTGTCCACAACATCAACCCCGTAAACCCTTCCCCACAAAACCCATAACCCCGTAGGGGCGGGTTAACCCCAAATCTGTGATACCCACAAATCAATGATGTATTCATGTCCGCGAAGCGGAAACCCGCCCCCATCTCGCCGATCGCCCCATGGGGTTGGGCGGGTTCACAAAGGCGATCGATGGGATTCCCCAATGGTTGGTTAACCCGCCCCTACAACCCACCAAACCCCGTAGGGGCGGGTTATACCCAAATCTGTGATACCCACCAATCAATGATGTATTCATGTCCGCGAAGCGGAAACCCGCCCTGCCCTGGTGATCGCCCCATGGGGTTGGGCGGGTTTACAACGGTTATCGGTGGGATTCCTAAATGGTTGGTTAACCCGCAAAACCCCGTAGGGGCGGGTTATACCCAAATCTGTAATACCCACCGATCAATTCTGTAAACCCGCCCTGCCCTCATCCCCCAGCCCCTTCTCCCACGGGAGAAGGGGAGAAAGTCCCTCTCCCAGTGGGAGAGGGATTTAGGGAGAGGGCACAAGATCGCCCTACAATTCCCGCATTCCACCCGAATTACTCGGTGGGGGAGCCACCGGTTGAGCAGGGGCAACCGGTTGGCGACTGGGAGTCACGGGATTAGAGGGTTGGGTAACCGGAGCCGCAGGAGCGCTATCATCCCCCAGGCGATCGCGCACATCGATGTAGGGAGCCGAGGGTTGGGTACTCTCAAACAAGGACGGGGTGGCGGCTTGTCCTTCGCGCCATGCCAAGAAATTGTACAAAGTGGCGATCGGATCTTGACCCGCTTTCAGGGTGTAAATCAGGTTTTCACACCGTCCATTCACCTGACTCGCGGTGCAAATCACATTCTGATTATTCATCCGTCCGACGGTGATAAATTGCAATTGGCGATTTTGGCGATAGGTTTCCAGGCGAGAACTGACTTCCTGACAGCGACGCTCAGGAGTATACCCAGAACCAGAGAAAGCATCAGAAGTCCAATAGATCCAAGGTTCAACGCCTCCCTGCCGATTTTGGTACAGGGTTGCAGGCGCTCCGGAAGACATGGCGCACCAGAATCCAGATTGTCCGGGAGGGGGCTGTCCTTGGCTTGATTGAGACCCAACAAGAACCGTAGAGAGGGCGATCGCGCCGGCTGTTAACATTTGTATTACTGATAACTTTTTCATTCTACTTATTTCTCCTAAACACATACACCTATAGTAATCTTCTATGCCTATTTTGTAAGTAGCATTTAGTAGCTTTTGGTAGCGTTTGGGGTAATTTAACAAAAGCTTAAAATCCTCTCAGGAACTATCTTCAGACTCCCGCTCCTCCAAGTAGCGCTCTAGAGTGCCGCGAATGTTATTTTTATGAATCTCTTCCCCAAATACCAGAGATAACTTTTTCCACAACCGAGCGCCCACCCGCTTCAGTTGCTCCTGACTTCTCGGTATCTCTTTACTCATTTTTCTATAGGATATTCCCAGGAGGCAGGCGCTTAACACCCGTCGCTCGATATCCGTCAGATGGGTTTTGGTTTGGCGATAGAGTTCGGTATCTGCAACCCGTAGCAATTGTTTGGTGTTCATTCATCCCGAATTTGAGACCTTCTATAGATCTCTCTGAAAAATCAGGGTGATTTTATGCAAATTGGCAGACAATTGTGATAAATTTTAATATTTATTGGCTTTTAAGTAACGTTTTGTTACATTACCCATAGGCTCTAAGAAGCTGAAAATTAATATAAAATAATTTTTAATTGATCTCATGCGTTTAGGTAAAGTCGTTAAATCCAATTCCCATTGTGATTATGTGGTGCAACTGGATGAAAAGCGGGATTTGTTGAATCCGCCAGCACCGGAGGATTATGGGTTTGGTTGTTTTGTGAAGCTTGAAGATCTAAATCAACGCCATTGGGCAGTGGGATTGGTTTATAATTCTCAGTTGTTTAATCCCCAATTTCTGAATACCGGGCCTCGGTTGTCGAATGACCCCGATCCGTTGTTTACGCCGGATTTGATTGTGGAAACGCGGGTGTTGTTGGGTACAATTTTAATTGGGGAATTGACGCAAGGAGGCGATCGCCTCTACGGAGAGCAAGGTATCCCTAGGATTGTGGTTCCCGTCAATACGCCAGTGTTTAAAATGAGTCCCGAAGAAATTCATCAGTTTCACCTCAACGCCCAAGGTCGTCCCCATTTAGGCTACTATGCCCATGTGCTACGCAGTGGGGGCATGTTTGCTTCCCAGTTGGTACAACAAGTGATTGGGGAATTAATTAACCAAAACCTCTTTTCAGAAGCCGATCAAAGGGCGCTGGAAATCCTACGCAAGGAGTTAGCGTGGAAAAATACCCTAGGCTCGATTAAAGGTTAAACAATCTATAGCAATTCTAAATGAGTTATAAATCATTGCCCCTCATCCCCCTACCCCC
>NZ_JAQOSO010000022.1 GCF_030068505.1 Roseofilum capinflatum BLCC-M114 | reverse complement strand
CCTATTCCCTATTCCCTAGCGCGTTCATGTCCGCGAAGCGGAAAGCGCTATATGAAGTCCAAAGCGCTCTAACAGACATCCCTGGCATAAACCCACTGATTTCGTCCTTGAGCTTTCGCCTGATAGAGAGCTTCATCGGCTGCTTTGAGTAACCATTCAGGATTAATTTCTGGAACAGGAACCACTGTGGCGATGCCTAAACTCAAGGTCACCACCGAACTGGCTGTTGAGTTTTGATGGCGAATTTGCAGAGCTTGCACATGATCTTGAATTCTTTTGGCGATCGCAACAGCTCCTGATTGGGGAGTATTGGGTAGCATCACTACAAACTCCTCCCCCCCATAGCGAGCGACCAAATCCGCAGGACGCTGAACCCCCTTCTGAATGGCTAGAGCAACCTGTTTGAGGCAATCATCACCCGCTTGATGGCCATAGGTATCGTTATAGTGCTTAAAGAAGTCAATATCAGACAAAATCAACGATAGGGGCTGCTGTTCCCTGGTCAACCGTTGCCATTCTTGGTAGAGCAGTTGATCGAAATAGCGACGATTGGCCAGTTGAGTTAAACCGTCACTGGTAGCTAAACCATAGAGTTCCTGATTGGCTTTTTCCAGTTGCTGATAGAGAATCGACTGATCGATGGCGATCGCCACTTGTGCCGCCAATTGTTTCAGCAAATCAATATCCAACTGTTGCCAGTGTTTTTGAGACCCCATGGATGAACCACATTCATGGGCAATTAAAAGTCCCCAAAGATAATGGGATTTGTGTTCCTCATCCTCTAGATAACAAAAGGGACAAGGCTGATCGGTATGAGTCGGCAAGGCTGTTAAAATAATCGGAACACTAACCTTAGATTTGACTTGAAACGCTTGCAGTAATTGAGAGTAGGAAAACTCTAATCCAGCTTCAGAGATATTGTCAATCACTTGCATCTTCCCTTGACAATAGGATCTAAACCATTCTGGCTCACACGCCCGTAAATTCGCCATTTGCCAGCCGAGCATGGACGTAACCCCCAAACGACAAGACTCCGCTATCACCAGGCCACTACTATCGGGATTAAAGCGATAAACCATCACTCGATCTGTGTTTAAGATTAACCGAACTTGGCCCACGGTAGTCTCTAGAATTTCCTCTAAATTCAGGCTTTGGCGGATTTTTTGAGTCATAATCCGTATTAATCGTTCCCGTTCTGCCTGTTTGGTTAAGGCTAAATCGGCAAGTTTTTGGGTGGTAATATTGCTATAGCTTAAAAGATAACCATATCCCTTGACGGGCATCTGAGAAACATGCAGTTCTAGCCAAGTTACATCTCCCTTTTTCCCTAATAGTCCCGCTTCACAATGTTGATTTTTCCGCCAGTTACGATCGGCTTCAGGAAAAAAAGCAACTTGTTCAAAGGTATCACAAGACCATTGCATCAGTTGGTCTTTACTGACTCCTAAAATTTCCTCAGCAGCAGTATTCACTTCTACAAAATTTCCTTGACAATCGGTGATTGCCAAACCAATTGGGAGGAGGTCAAACAGGGCTTGATATTTGTCTTGACTCTCCTGAAAGGCAATCTGTTGTTGCTCGATCGCTGTAATCTCTTCAACAACGATCGCCCCCAGAGCTATCCATTCAGGGGTCAAACAAGGGGAAAAATAGCCTCGATAGGTGCGATCGCCAATCCTGAATTCTTGTACTGCCGTTTCTCTGTTCAAGCACAATTGGATCAGTCGGTCAAATTCTTCGGCACACTCTTCCCCCTGCCACAGTTGACCCATGCGTAAAATTTCTTGCCCATCCCCATCCAAGATCAGAACGCCCACATGAGGTAAATGGGCCAAAACAGCAGAGAAGAGTGTTTCAGTACCCGAAAAACTACTCCCCAAGGGATCTGGTGTATGGACTGGAGGATAAATTGTCGTCGTAAAGCCTTGCAGCAGACCTTCAGAGGGAGCCAAGTGACCAGAATTCTCTGGATCGGGATGGTATAACCGAGCTTGAGTTTGTACCCATTGCACTTTTTGTCCATCAGTTATAATACGGTAGCTGAGTTTGAGAAGAGACGGATGATAGACTAAATCAATCAACTGCTCTTTTACCCTTTCCCGGTCTTCAGGATGAATCAGATCTAACCAAAAGTGAGGATTTTTGTAGAAGGTTTCCAGGGGATAATCCGTAATCTCTTCAATCTGGGGACTGATGGTGTGCAAACTCAGCGTTACTGGATGAGCTGACCAAAAGATACCCTCAATCCAGTCTAGTTGTTGGTGATTAGAGTAAATTGTACTGGGTTTTTGTCCCAGGGATATTGAGGTAGAAATGGGGAAAGAGGAATGGGAAAAAGAGGGATCTTTTCTGAGTTCATGATTAGTCATGTTAGAAAACGGCAAAACAACAACAAAGGAGAGAGGCACTCTCGTCTATGGGATTGAGGAGCAGATGGGTACTGATATTTGTACTATAGTGTCTGAAATTCTCAGATCTGCCGATTGTCAAGTAAACTTCATGAATGGTTGGGTGAGGGTTGCTCAATGGTAGGATAACGATTAAGATATATAGACTCTGTAAAATTTGGGTGCTATGTGAGCAGGGATACTAAAGATGGGGCTGGATGTCGATTCATAAATCTCGTTGACCCAGACCCTGGTGGTAAAAATAGGATAAAGTAATTTTGACACAGACACGATTGGAGGAGAAAGGGGGTTAACTGAATCTGATGATTAATGTGTTCCTGTTAGAGCAGTTGATTCAGTTGATCAACCATAAGACTGGACTAGCGATTCGTTCTAAGGATCGTGACAGTTTGTGCCAGAAGATTATCCATCGGACTCGGTGTTTACGGATGTCTTCCGTGGAAGACTATTATCAATTATTAGTTTCTCATAGCGATCGCAGCGATCGAGAGTGGAAACTCTTGATTGACCTGCTCACCACGGGAGAAAGCTATTTTTTTCGGGATCAAGGACAAATCGAAATTCTGCGTACCAACTTACTTCCAGAATTAATTAATAATCAACGTCATCAGGCTTCTACCAGAGGCGATCGCCTCACTTTGCAGGTTTGGAGTGCCGGATGTTCTACGGGTGAAGAAGTATATTCTTTAGCAATTTTGTTAATGGAACTGATTCCCGATTGGAGAAATTGGCATCTGCGGGTGCTGGGAACAGATATCAATGCCATGGCGATCGCCAAAGCGAACACCGGATTATACAATGATTGGTCGTTTCGACTCGTCGATCCCAAATTAAAAGACTCCTATTTCCAGCCCCATCAAAAACTATGGAAAATTAAGTCAGAAGTACAAAAAATAGTTCAGTTTCAATCGAGTAATCTAATTCTAGATCCCATTCCACAAGAAAACGGGAGACCCATCCCCTTTGATCTAATCATTTGTCGCAATGTCTTTATTTACTTCACCAAAAAAGCCATTGATATTTGTTTAGAAAAATTCTGTCAAGCCCTAAAAAGCAAGGCCTATTTAATGACCAGCCACACAGAACTGTATGGTCATAACCTAAACTGTCTTGAAGTTAAAGTTCTCCCCGCATCGATTATTTATCAAAAAAAATGTTCTCTGGCCAATCCAACTCCTTCTTCTCAACTTCAATCTCACCCCTCGTTCCCTAATCATTCCTCCCGTTACCCAGCCTTTCCCTTGCCTTTTGCTCCGACCCAATCAAGTCAGCACCTATCCTCTCATCCTTCCCCTCTAAAATCCCATACCTCAAAAACTCCCATTGCCCATACTTTTCCTCCCAAAAATAATCATAAAAACAAAGAAATCGAGACTCTTTTCAAACAAAAACAATATACCAACACCATAGAGAAATCACTGCAATACTTAAAGCAAAACCCCAAAGACTTCATTCTTTTACTCTCCATCGCCAAATCCTATGCTAATCTGGGCCAACTCGAACTGGCTATCCAGTATGCAAATGAGTGTTTATCCATTAGCTCATTTGCCATTGATCCCTATTACTTGTTGGCGCAAATCTCCGAAGAAAAAGGGGACTTAGAACAAGCTAAATTATACCTAAAGCGCATCATTTATCTAGAACCCGAATTCATCCCCGCCTATTTAGATTTAGGCTCTCTATATGCCCACCAAGGGAATAAAATACAAGCTCGAAAATTTTGGACTATTGCCCTGGGTTTACTCCAAAAGCATCCCCAGGATGCTAAAATAGTACAATTAGAAGAATATACTCCTGAAGAATTATTGAGTTTTCTTAAGAAGCGCTTAAAAGAACTTCAATAAAATTCAGAATCGTGATTATGGAAAGACAACCGTTTATTACCTTTAGCCTGAACGGTTCACGCTACGGGATAGATGCTCTGTGTGTAGAAGAAATTTTCTTTTTACCAGAGTTAACCCCAGTTACGGAAATGGCACGAGAGTTTGCCGGAGTTCTCAATCTCAGAGGCAACATCATTCCCGTGATCGATCTCGAATCTAGACTCGGATATGCAGCTCAAGAATACAAAATCACTGATAGCGTCATCGTCTTGCGCTCTGAAGACATGACAATGGGCCTGATTGTCAATGAAGTCCATGAAGTAGAGATGATTGAAGAATCACAAATCTCGACTCAGTTTTCCCAGAGACGGTTAAAACGTACCCTGGGAAAAGCTCTAGGGAAATCCGTTCTTTCTCCATCCATGCATTCTTGTCTGAGGGGACTGGTACAAGTCAATCAACACATTATCATGATTTTGAAGGCTCAGGCTCTGATCCAACAGCTAGAAACCGAGGAGCTGATGGATATAGATGGGATTACGGAAGACGAGGAACCCTCTGAAAACGATCAACCCCATGCCCTTGGTCGCCCCTTATTTTGTCCCCATGCCAGTGAAAAAGAGCGAGAAATTTTTCGTTCTAGGGCGAAAAACTTAAGAGACACTCTCGCCCATGAAGATCTAAAAGGCTTAATGCCCATTGCTGTAATTGGTTTAAATGGAGAATATTTTGGTATAGATTTAGAACTGGTGCGCGAATTTACGCCCATTGAACGAGTTACGCCCATTCCTTGCTGTCCTAATCACATTGTAGGCAATATTAATTTGAGGGGGGAAATTGTTACCTTAGTTAATATTGGCTCTATTTTGAATGTGAGGCACGATCAGGTTCCTTTGCGAGCCGTAGTCATTTCTACTGGCGATTTGGTGGTAGGTGTAGTGGTCGATGAAGTTTTTGATGTGATCTACCTCTCCAAATCGCAAATTAAACCCATTCCCACAGCAGTCCATGTGGTGGATGAAGAATATCTACGGGGAACCGTGGCATACCAAGAAAAAATGCTAGGCCTTCTCGATTTGAAAAAAATTTTGCATCAATCAGACTTAAAAGTTAATGAAGAAAATTAGTGTTATTGTTGAGGAGGAACCATAGATGTTGTCCAATTTGAGGTTGAGAGGACGGTTAATATTAGGATATGCAATTCCTATCACCTTTACGGCTGTAGTGTCGGGATGGGTTTATGTGACTGCACAAGAAGTTTTTGCCACGTTTCAGACAGTCGAGCGGGTACAAAATATCATTATAGACATTGATAGTTTAAGCTTGAATGGCCAGGGCATGATTCGTAGCAGTCGAGGCTATTTAGGAGTTCAAAATCCACAATTTTTGCAAGAATATCAAGAGTATTCGCAGCAGTTTGATACAGTTTCTATCGATCTACAAAACTTGGTAGACGATCCAGAACAAGAGAATCGTTTGAATGAGATGATTGCTCTAAAAAATCAATATAAGCAATTTTCAGATCAGGTACATCGTTTAATCGATCAAGGGAAAAGGAATGAGGCGATCGCTCTCTTCAACTCCGGTGAAGGAACAGAGTTTGTAACAATTTTTGATGAGTTAGCCAATCAATTTTCGGCAGTTGAAGAAGCTTTTCTAGAATCAGAAACCGAAAATGTCAGAAATGCCCTGAATACGTTAATTTGGGTAATTTCTTTAGGAACGGCATGTTTGGTTGTAGTTGCGGTATCTTTCGCCTGGTGGATTTCTGGAGGATTGGCGAAAATCATTAATCAATCTACAGAAGAAATTGCCTCCTCTTCCTCAGAAATTGCGGCTACGGTGGAACAGCAAGAGCGGACTGCAACTCAACAAGCCTCTTCAGTGAATGAAACCACGACCACCATGGATGAATTAGGCGCTTCCTCGCGCCAGGTTTCCGAACAAGCTGAAGCATCGGTCTCGGCTGCTCAACAAGCATTGGAATTAGCCCAAGGGGGCAGTCAGGCGGTGGATAATACACTACAAGGGATGGAAGATTTACGGGAAAAAGTGAGCGCGATCGCCCAACAAATTGTTTTGCTCAGTGAACAAACGGGACAAATTGGTAATATTTCCGCCTTAGTCAGTGATTTAGCCAACCAAACCAATATGTTAGCCCTCAATGCAGCAGTCGAAGCAGTACGAGCAGGAGAACATGGCAAAGGGTTTGCCGTCGTCGCCAGTGAAATCCGCAAATTAGCCGATCAAAGTCGCAAATCAGCCGATAAAATTAATGCCTTAGTCATGGATATTCAAGGCTCAATTAATTCAACCGTGATGGTGACGGAAGAAGGTACAAAAACGGTCACCTCCGGGGTGGATATTGCCCAAAAAACGGCCCAAGCCTTTAGTGGAGTTGCCGAAGCCATTAATGATGTGGTGTTGAATAACCAGCAAATTTCCTTAAACATTAAACAACAGGCGATCGCCATTCAACAAGTCGTAGAAGCCATGAATGCCATTAACCAAGGAGCCAAAGAAACCGCCACCAGTATTTCCCAAACCCGAATCGGCACACAAAAACTCAACGAAGCCTCTTTAAGCCTGAAAAGCATTATTTAAGACGATTGAGAACTCCTATTTTAGTGATCTACATCAACTCAAAACTTGATGGACATCACACCCTTTCTCGATAGTCATCACCCTGATGGCCTGAATTTTCGTTCATACTAAAAATAGTATGAGTTTTAATCGAAAATTATGATTCAACTACGCCTACTCCCCTTTGCCATACCTGAACTCTTTGCCCAAGCCAGCACGACCCGCACCCTCACCCAAGCGGACTGTTATGGTCTCTTAGCTGCTGTCCTCGAAGATTCCCTCGTTGAAGAAGAACGAGCTGCCGTCGATCGCCTATTACACGCTGTTTACAAAGGCCGCATCCAGACCATCAATGAAATTTCCGCCATCCTCTAAACCTTCCCATGAACTACTTAGCCCATCTTCTCTTAGCAGGAGAGGATAGCGAATTTCAGCTCGGTAACCTACTCGGTGACTTTGTAAAAGGCCCCTTATCTGAGGCAAAACATCACTATAGTTCCACCCTAGTCCAAGGCCTAGCCTTACACCGCGCCGTTGACAAGTTTACGGATACTCACCCCATTCCCCTACACAGTCGGCGGCGGCTAGGGCAACCCTATCAACGCCTTTCAGGAATTATCATTGATATTGCCTACGATCATTTTTTAGCCAATCACTGGCACAATTTTTCTCTGCAACCCTTAGATAGTTTTATTGCCGAAATTTATCACCTTCTACAAGCCAACCAACACCGCCTACCCCTGAGATTGAAACAGAGTCTACCGAGGATGGTCGCTCAAGATTGGTTAGGGTCATGTCAAACCTTAGAGGGACTCAAACTGACTTATACCCGTGTAGCCAATCGCTTAAAACGCAAAAATAACTTATCCACAGCCGATCGGGTGATTCACGCTAATTATGAAGGTCTAGACTCAGATTTTTGTGAGTTTTTTCCCCAGTTAGTTGACTACGTGGAGGGAAAAAAACCAGACAGAACAGCCGTCAGTAAGGGGATCTCTGGAACAGACGATCCCTGCTGATAGAGTTGATAGGGAGGCAGGGGAGTATGTCAATTGACCAAATCTGGAAAACAGTCGTGAATGGCTGGATGGACAATATGATGATCCTTAATATTGACCCCTTTTGCCAAAGCGGGGTTTTGCTTCAGAGCGCCTACTCCCGCATGGGCTAATTGCAACACATAGGGAAGGGTGGCATTATTCAAGGCTTGGGTTGCTGTCCAAGGCACTGCTCCTGGCATATTGGGCACACCATAATGGACAACCCCTTCCTCTACATATACTGGTTGGGTGTGGGAGGTAGGGTGCAACGTTTCGATGCATCCCCCTTGGTCAACAGAAACATCAATCAGTACCGAACCCGGTTTCATCCTCCCGACTAAATTGCGGGGGACTAATTGCGGAGCGCGACGACCCAGAACTAAGACAGCACCAATAAGCAGATCGGCGTGGGGAACTACTCGTTCAATTTGGGCCGAATTACTATAGAGCAGTTCCACTCTGGAGCCAAAGAGGGTTTCTAACTCTGCTAGACGCTCCACATTGATATCTAAAACTTGGACTTTGGCTCCCATGCCTACCGCAATGCGGGCTGCTTCTGTACCTACAACACCGCCACCGAGGATGGCCACTTGTCCGGGACTGACTCCTGGAATACCACCGAGGAGAACCCCGCGGCCCCCCTGTTGTCGCTCTAGGAAACGGGCCCCAAACTGCACTGAGAGGCGACCAGCAATGACGCTCATGGGGGTGAGCAGGGGTAGGCGACCATCGGGTAATTCTACGGTTTCATAGGCGATCGCCAAAGTTCCCGATTTAATTAACCGCTCTGTTAAGGGGCGATCGGCTGCCAAATGCAAATAAGTAAACAATAACTGCCCAGAAGTCAAAAACCCATACTCAGAAGCCAACGGCTCCTTAACTTTCACCACTAATTCCTGATCCCAAGCCAGTTCTGGAGAAGGCACAATCTTCGCGCCCACCTCTAAATAATCTCCATCCGTAAAACCGGCTCCCTCTCCTGCTGCCGTTTCCACAAAAACCTGATGACCCCGTTCCGTCAACACCCGCACACTACTAGGGGTAAGTCCCACCCGAAATTCTTGATCTTTCCGTTCTTTAGGAACTCCGATATCCATCAATCACCTCTTCGTGCTGAAAAACCCTCAAGATCCAGCTTAACTGCTCTCGGTTAACCCAGATCGAAGAGAAACGACTTAAATGACATGACTTACATTACAATGAGAGACAATATGAAGAATTGTAAACTTTAACCCCTCTTATCCTGAAATTATGGCTGAACTCAAACCCAAAGTATCCCCCAAACTCCCCCAACCCAAGCTCGGATTTAACGATTACGCCGAGCGTCTCAACGGTCGCGCTGCCATGGTCGGCTTTATCCTCACCCTTGTTATTGAATACCTCACCGGCCAAGGCACTCTCACCTGGTTAGGCTTAACTTAGATGCAGTAGATACACTGCTTCGCGCTCTGGGTGCGGGAATGGGGGAGTGAGCAACAAGCTCAATAAAAACCGGGTTTCTTGTTTATATTGAATCGAAACCCGGTTTCTTCTCCCATCGGTTAAGGTCTAATCCTCATCCTCCTCCGTTGGATCATAAATAATATCTTCGGGATCTAGATCTATATCCAGCTCGGCCACCGGCTCAGACTTTTTCGACTTTCCTTTTGAGGTTTTACGCTGTTTCGAGCCAGAGCGATCCGAACTCGATTTCGGATCTAAGCGGTAGGCCGTGCGATCGTCGACCACCAAATCCTGCAAATCATCCACATCAGATTTGGAATCATCCAGCACGGGATAGGGAGAATTGCGGCCACCTCTACCCGATCGCTCATCGGACATCAGTCCATAGTCAGCATCTTCAGTCGCACCGGAATAACCATGGCCAGACAAGAAGCTATCAGATAGACCCGATCCCACAATTTCATCATCGAGATCCCCAGCCCCATCATAATCTGGAGAAATTTGCCCTCTAAAGCCATCCTCATAGGCATTAAACCCAGTTCCGGCGGGAATCAAGCGCCCGATAATCACATTTTCCTTCAGACCCCTGAGCCAGTCTGATTTACCCTCGATCGCCGCTTCCGTTAATACCCTGGTGGTTTCTTGGAAACTCGCCGCACTAATAAAGCTATCCGTATTCAAAGAAGCCTTAGTAATCCCCAACAGCACCGGGGTATAGCGAGCTGGCGCACCTCCTGTGATCGACATGGCCTCATTCACCTGTTCCACCTGATACAACTCCATTAGCTCACCCGGCAGCATGGTCGTATCTCCGCCATCATCCAGGCGCACCTTAGAAGTCATCTGGCGCACAATCACCTCAATATGTTTATCGGCAATATCAATGCCTTGGGACTGATACACCCCTTGCACCGCATCCACCAAGAACTGTTGAACCTCCGCTAAAGCAGACATGGCTGCTTCATAATGGGACATCCCCTGCTCTAAATACCAGCCAAACTTAATTTCCAGCAATTCATGGGGATTTTGTTGCCCATCAGAAATGGGAGTTCCCGCTTCTACCCGTTCCCCTTCAACCACCATCAAGCTCTGGCCGGGCAATAGAGTATAAGTGGTCATCGTGCCATCGATTTCCACCACCCGGATCGATCGCACGTCGTCTTCTCCTTCAACGGCTTGCACCTCTCCAGGACGACGGGCCAAAACACAACCTTCTTTAGGTTTTCGGGCTTCCAACAGTTCCTCAATCCGGGGTAGACCCTGAATAATATCCCCGGTTTTCGCCCGCTCAAACACCAGCAACACCAATTTATCCCCCCGTTGCACTAAGCCTCCATCTCCCAGGTGCAGAATCGCTCCCGGAGACACCCGATAGGGCCGAGCCAAACGCAGAATTAAGGTTTTATCGGTGGTATCAACCAATTCCACTTGGCTCGATTCAGCCAAGCGAATGCCGGGAGCGACTTCTGTCCCCGCAACCAAGAGATTCCCTTCTTGCACTTGAAGCTGATCGATCTGATCGCCCAGATCCAGGGTGAAGCGATCCCTTGGACGAACTACGAGCAACCGTCTTACCTGCTCATCATCCTCTCGCAGTCCCGCAATTTCTCCAGGGGAATTACAGAGAATTTCTGTCGAAGCAATCACATCTCCACAGTTGACTTCCTCTCCCTCTTGCACCAACAATCGAGTCTGGATTTGTCCTTGAGTTAGATCGGCAATGCCCTCTCGACGAATCAATAAAGACTCTAAAATCACCAACTGGAGGCGCATCACCTCAATTTCTTCCCCCTCCTCATTGGTTTCTGACAGGTCTGGGTCAGGAACCAACTCAATATCGGCCACCAACTCCAACCCTTCCAAAGAACTTTTCACCTCACCCGAAGCATCCCCAAAATCATCCGGGTTAATCTCCAAGACCAAATGAGTCCGCACCAAATCGACCCCTTGCACAGACTTAATCCGCTCTCCATCCTTGTAGGGCAGCCGTTGAGTAGTACGCAACTGGATCAAGTCCTTCTCTCCCGTGGAGGTTGAAGGCCCCGGAGGGCTATCAGAAACTGTGAACTCTGTCACCGGCCGCAGCAAGGCTCCCATCCCTTCAGGAGTTTGCACAATTTCCAGAAATGAGAGATCTTCCACCGCTTCCCCCATCACGGTTTCCGGAGGCCGCACCATCCCTTCCGCCGGCATCTCTTCCGGATCAGTGATCAGATGCAACTTGCCGGGTTTAATGATGATTTCGCGCAAGATATCATTTTTCTGCACCACGGTCACAATCCCCGAAGTCTGGCAGTAAATATCTTTAACCACTTCATCCCCTGCTTCTACATATTGGCCATCTTCGACCAGCAGTAAGGAGATATCCTTGTTGACCTCATGGGATTCTTCCGGAATCCAGAGCAGGGTTCCTCCTTTGACCACCTCTTGGCCATACTTGCTCGAACCACTGCGCCGTTTGGTTTCAATCCCCGCATACTTGAGGGTTCCCCCCGTGTTCGTCCGATAACGGTCATCAATCAACTCCGCCACCACCTGGCCCGAGGTGACCTTACTCCCCGGAGTAGCCAGCAACGAGAATTGCTGAGATTCGCGGGTAGTAATCAGGTAAATTTCTTTGCTGCCTTTTTCCTGTATGGTCACGGTTGCCTGGTCTAACACCACTTGAGCGGTGATAATCTCCACTTCTCGCCCCTCTTCTCCATCCGGGAGCCGCACAATTCCCCCATGTTTGGTGGTGATGTTGCTCATGGCCAAGACATCCATCGATTGGACTTGATCTTGGTTTTTGACCACGGGTTTGGCATCCGAGGGCAGATTATAGACTTCTCCGGATAAAACCCAAATTAAGCCTCCTGTGCGAGCCACCACCGTCGTCGATCCTTGACGATCGCGTTTTTCTTCAGGAATAATGCCCTCAAAGCGCACTTCGCCAGCAATATCCGTACTCACGTCTTTGGTTGCCCTCTCAGTCGAGCGGGAAACCGCCCTCGCTGGAGGGGTATTGGCGATGATGGTTCCGGGTTTAATCATTTGTCCGTCTTCAACCAACAGGCGAGACCCGGCATTAATGGGAATGTTGTGGATATTGTGCTTTTTCTTCTGGTCAAGGGCGGACAGGTTCAGGGGGGAATCATCGGTTTCCATCTCCCGAATTTCCACATCTACGATTAGCTCCAGTACGCCCCCGGTTTCGACCTGAATTTCTGGCCCTTCTTCACCAGCAATGCTGCGAGTTTTCAGGTTTCCATAGTTAATTTTGCCTCCAGTTGGAGCTAGGATATCACGGGCAGCACCGGAGAACACCCCACCGGTGTGGAAGGTTCTCATGGTGAGCTGTGTTCCTGGTTCGCCAATGGATTGAGCGGCAATAATCCCTACCGCTTCCCCTAAATCTACGGGGGCATGGTGGGCCAAGCTCCAACCGTAGCAAGCTTGACAGACCGATCGCGCCGCTTCGCAGGTTAGGGGCGATCGCACTTTCACTCGTTTGGTGTGTTTGGCAACGACTTGGGCGAGGTCTTCACTGAGCCAATCATTGCGCCGGGCAACGACTTCACCGGTTTCAGATACCACATCTTCGGCCAAAGACCGTCCCAACAGGCGATCGGCTAGGGGAATGAGGATGCGATCGCCATCACACATCGCCTCGACTGTGATTCCCCGCGCCGTTCCACAATCGAGTTCCCGAATAATCACATCCTGGGACACATCCACTAAGCGCCGGGTCAAATAGCCACTATCTGCCGTCCGCAGGGCCGTGTCTACCAGACCTTTTCTCGCTCCGTAAGAGGAAATAATATACTCGGTTACCGTTAACCCTTCCCGGAAATTGGTTTTAATGGGCAAGGAAATAATTTCCCCTTGCGGGTCGGCCATCAGCCCCCGCATTCCCACCAACTGGCGCACCTGGGAAATATTCCCCCGTGCCCCAGAGAATGCCATCATATACACACTATTGAGGGGATTGGTGGCTTTGAAGTAGCGCACCACTTCATCTTTGAGGGCTTCACTGGTGGAGTTCCAGGTATCAATTACCCTCTGGAACCGTTCCACTTCCGTAATTTCTCCCTTGGAATAGCGCAATTCAATTTCTCGGATTTGTTCTTCGGCAGCTTCGAGGAGTTCTTGTTTGGAGGGGGGAATCTGCAAATCATCTACACTGATGCTCACTCCCGCACGGGTGGCGAAGCGAAAGCCTAAGTTTTTCAGCCGGTCTGCCATTTGGGAGGTGCGAGCGCTGCCATATTGGGTAAAAGCAGCAGCAATTAGTTTTTTCAGTTGGCCTTTGTCAATAACGCGATTTTTGAAGATCATGGGAATTTAGGGAATAGGGAATAGGGAATAGGGAATAGGGAATGGGGAATAATTGGCTTTTTTGGAGCGTCCCCCCATTCTCCTCGCCCTGAGCGAAGTCGAAGGGCTGATGGCCTATTAGTCAGAGAAGTCAGTGGAAATCGACTCGTAGGTGGGTCGATTGGGCGATCGCCGACTCGACCCTTCTTGCATGAGGTCGATCTCCACATCACTGGAGTCTCCATCTTCACGAGTTTCGACTTTATGCACGCCAATGTCTAAACACAGGGATTGCAGTTCTCGCATCAGCACCTTGAAGGATTCTGGCGTTCCCGGCCGGGGAATGGCTTTCCCTTTGACAATGGCATTGAGGGCCTCGTTGCGCCCTTGCATGTCGTCGGATTTGACCGTCAGCAACTCTTGCAAGGTATAGGCTGCGCCGAAGGCCTCCAATGCCCAGACTTCCATTTCTCCGAAGCGCTGTCCACCCTGTTGAGCTTTGCCACCCAGGGGCTGTTGGGTGACCAGGGAGTAGGGGCCGGTGGAGCGAGCGTGGATCTTATCGTCTACCAGGTGAACCAATTTGAGCATATAGGCTTTACCCACGGTGATGGGGCGATCGAAGGGTTCGCCGGTGCGCCCGTCGAATAACTGGATTTTGCCCGCATTTTTGGGGTCATAGAGCCACTCTTTACCCGTATAGTGGGCGGCTTCTTTGAGTTTGTTATGGACGGTTGCCCTGGACATTTCCCGGCTGTGCATTTCATCAAAAGGTTGCAGCTTAAACCGGCGCTCCAGGTTTTCCCCTGCCCATCCCAAGAGACATTCAAACACCTGGCCCACATTCATCCGGGAGGGAACCCCCAGGGGATTGAGGACAATATCCACCGGTGTACCATCGGGCAGGTAGGGCATATCTTCTAGGGGCAAAATCCGGGAAATGATGCCCTTGTTCCCATGTCGTCCTGCCATTTTGTCGCCCACTTGGATCTTCCGTTTTTGGGCCACATAGACGCGGACGACCATGTTGGCTCCGGGGGGCAGTTCGTCCCCTTGTTCACGGGTGAAGATTCGCACGTCTACTACGCGCCCCTTTTCCCCGTTGGGGACTCGCAGGGAGTTATCCCTGACATCGCGGGCTTTTTCTCCGAAAATGGCTCGCAGGAGTTTCTCTTCTGGGGGTTGGTCAGATTCTCCTTTGGGGGTGACTTTCCCGACCAGAATATCTCCAGATTCTACCCAGGCTCCTTTGCGGATGATGCCCCCTTCGTCTAGGTTCCGCAGGGAGTCTTCACCGACGTTGGGAATTTCGCGGGTGATTTCTTCCGGGCCCAGTTTGGTTTGCCGGGCTTCAATTTCGTATTTTTCCACGTGGATGGAGGTATACAGATCTTCAGAGACCAGGCGCTCGGAAATGAGGATGGCATCCTCGTAGTTGTAGCCTTCCCAAGGCATGTAGGCGACGAGGATATTTTGACCGAGGGCCAGTTCTCCCCCTTCGGTGGCACTGCCATCGGCGAGAATTTGACCGACTCGGACGCGATCTCCTTCATAAACGATGGGACGCTGGGATAAGCAGGTATCCTGGTTAGACCGTTGATATTTTTGCAGTTCATACTCGATCACGCGCCCTTCGACTCCGCTCCCTTCGACTCCGCTCAGGGCAAGCCCCTCTGCTCCTTCCGGATCGGGTTCGGGATCGGAGGTGACTTCTATCCGGGTTGCATCCACATAGCTGACCACCCCATTGGTTTTAGAGACGATCACCATCCCAGAGTCCCGCGCAGCTTGCGGTTCGAGTCCCGTTCCCACCAGAGGACGCTCTGGCCGCAGCAGGGGAACGGCTTGCCGTTGCATGTTCGATCCCATCAGGGCCCGGTTCGCGTCATCATGTTCCAGGAAGGGGATCAGAGAGGTGGCTACCGAGATAATCTGCACGGGAGAAACCGCTACATAGTCTACCTGGGTGGGAGAAGCGGTGGTAAATTCCTGGCGATAGCGCACGGGAATGATTTCCCCTAAGATTTTGCCCTCTTCATCGGTGGAAATGTCTCCAGGAGCCACTTGCAGGTCATCTTCTTCATCGGCCGTCATGAAGATAGGCGTTAGGTCTCGGCGCACATAGCCCTTTTCTACGGGATAGTAGGGGGTGGCAATAAAGCCAAATTCGTTGACTTTGGCGTGGGTAGCCAAGGAGCCAATCAACCCAGCGTTGGGGCCTTCTGGAGTTTCGATGGGGCAGATGCGACCGTAGTGGGAGGGGTGAATGTCGCGCACGGCAAAGCCGGCCCGTTCGCGGGTCAGTCCTCCGGGGCCTAGGGCACTCAACCGCCGTTTGTGGGTGAGTTCGGCTAGGGGGTTGGTTTGATCCATGAACTGGGAGAGCTGGGAGGAGCCGAAGAATTCTTTGATGGCGGCTACCAGGGGCTTGGGATTGACCAGAGAGGTGGGGGTGAGGGAGTCGGAGTCGGAAACCGTCATGCGCTCGCGGATGATGCGCTCTAGGCGATTTAAGCCCACTCTCACTTGGTTTTGTAGCAGTTCGCCTACGGAGCGAATGCGCCGATTTCCCAAGTGGTCAATGTCATCAATGCTACCCATATCGAATTCTAGGTTGATCAGGTAGTTGATGGCGGAAAGGATGTCTTTGGGGGTGAGGACGCGAATACTGGCGGGGACGGTCAAGCCCAGTTTGCGGTTGAGTTTATACCGTCCGACTTTGCCCAGGTCATAGCGTTTGGGGTCAAAGAATCTGGACTCTAGGAGTTGTTGCCCTCCGTTGACGGTGGGGGGTTCTCCGGGTCTCAGTTTGCGGTAGAGTTCCAGTAGTGCTTCTTCGTCGGTGAAGTCTCCTTCTTTTTCGATGGTTTTTTGGAAGTAGTCGGGGTGACGCAAACCTTCGAGGATTTCGCCGGTACTCATGCCTAGGGCTTTGAGGAGGACTTGGGCGGAGAGTTTGCGGGTTTTGTCGATTCTGACCCAAACTAAACCGTTTTTGTCGGTTTCAAATTTGAGCCATGCGCCCCGGTTGGGAATGAGGGAGGCGTTATAGGTGCGACGACCGTTTTTGTCGGTGTCGGATTTGTAGTAGACTCCTGGAGATCGCACAATTTGGTTGACGATCACCCGCTCTGCTCCGTTGATGATAAAGGTTCCGCGATCGGTCATCAGGGGCAGTTCACCGATGAAGACTTCTTGCTCTTTGATTTCTCCGGTTTCTTTGTTGATCAGGCGGGTGGGGACGTACATTTGCACGGCGTAGGTTGCGTCCCGGCGTTTGGCTTCGTCTACTTCGTATTTGGGACGCTTGAGTTTGTAGTTTTTGCCGATAAAATGAAGTTCGAGTTTTCCGGTATAGTCAGAGATGGGGGAGAAGCTGTCGAGTTCTTCAATTAATCCTTCTTCTAGAAACCAGCGAAAGCTTGAGCGTTGGATTTCGACCAGATCGGGTAGGGTAAACTGGGTGGAAGTTTCGGTAATCTGATTCATTATCAAGAGGGGTTGTGGGTTGGGTAATGCCCTTCGGCTTCGCTCAGGGCGAGGGGAATGGGGAATGCCCTTCGACTTCGCTCAGGGCGAGGGGAATGGGGAATGGGGAATAGGGAATGGGGAATAGATAATAGGCAAAAATTCCCCCTATCTCCTTGTCTCCCTATCTCCCTATCTCCTTATCCCTAGGAGGCAGTTGAAAGAGGGTTCGAGCATTTTGGGTGGTTTGCTGGGCTAGGGTTTCTAAGGGGATGCCTCGTAGGGAGGCGATCGCTTCAGCCACATATAGCACGTAAGCGGGTTCATTGCGTTTGCCTCGTTTAGGGACAGGAGCCAAAAAGGGGCAGTCGGTTTCGATCAGGAGGCGATCGCCGGGAACCATTTGACAGGATTCTTTGATTTGAGTGGCTTTTTTAAAGGTGACTGTGCCACTAAAGCTAATATAAAACCCCAGGTCTAAAAACCATTGGGTTTCTTCTGGGGTTCCTCCCCAACAATGCATGACTCCCTTCAGTTTTCCGTAGGTTTGGTAAAATTTTTGCAGGTATTCGGCTAAGGCAGCCGCCGCATCCCGACAGTGAATAATTACGGGTAAGTCCAGTTTATGGGCAATTTTCAGTTGCGCTCCTAGAGCCTGTTCTTGTTGCTCTCGGTTCTGGGCTTTGTAAAAATCTAAGCCGGTTTCCCCGATCGCCACCACTTTGGGATCGCTTTGGGCTAGAGTCAAAATTTGCTCGGCAATTTCTGGAACCCAATTCTGGCTCTCTAGGGGATGGAGGCCGACGGCAAAATAGAGTTCCTCATACTGGTGGGCTAACGTTTGGATACTTTCAAATTCCTTGGGGGTGACGCAGGAATGGATCAGTTGAACCACTTCTGCCCCGCTCCATCGGTTCCTTAACTCTTCTCTTTCTTGATTGTACACATCAAAGTTGATGTGGACATGGGTATCGATTAACTGCATGATTCTCCCAAATTTCAGGGTTTAACAAGCATGTTCGGGCCGGCAACAGCCAAACCCCCTTTACCCAACTCTTAATCAGTGAGGCACTCCTGGCGATCGGCCCCCAATGTTCAGGAGGATACTTGTGGGCTGATGCCCCAGGGGTAAGGAGTTTGGGGTGAATGGACAGTAAACTTATAGCTGTGGCCTGAACTTACCCCAAACTAACAGGGGAGAGAATGGAGGGCTAGGAGGCCGCTGGTGTTTCAATTTGTTTCAGCGCCTTGGCTAAACGGGCTTTACGACGAGCGCCCGTGTTGCGGTGAATTACGCCTCTTTTCACCGATTTATCAATTTTGCTGTACGCTTGATTCATCAGGGTTTGAATTTCCTGTGCTTTTTCTGGGCTAGGGCTGGCGGCTTGCTCTTCAACGGCGGTAAAGAATTTTTTCATCAGAGTCCTTACCGCAGATTTATAGGATTTGTTCCGGAGACGATTGCGTTCACCAATTTGAACGCGCTTGATAGCAGACTTGATGTTAGGCACGGTATTTAAAGTTGGGGTAACAGTAACAGTGTTCGGGATAGACCCGATCTAAGATTCTAAGATAAAGTGTCAGACATTTGAGTATAGCATTTATTCTGCTGAGTTGGATCTTACCCGACCCGTCAAATCCACGTTAAGCTATAGAGTAATGACGATGGCCTGGATCGAGGGGATGGAACCCTGGGGTTGCATCTGGGGTCTGGGTTGCGTCAATGGGGAGACTTAACATGGCAATCAATCTAACCTATGCTGAGAATTATTAGCCAGCGATCGGAAGCAGAAGCGGAATTACGGCGAATTTGCGATCGCACCTTTGATGAGGAAATGGTTCATAAAGAGGCGACGGTTCAGCAGGTACTGCAAACCGTCAGGCGCAACGGCGACGGGGCACTTTTGGACTATACAGAAGAGTTTGATGGGCAACGGCTAGAAGTCAGTCAGTTGCGCGTCAGTGCCCTGGAATTAGAGGCGGCCTATCAGCAAGTGGATAAGCCTCTGCTGGATGCCATTGAATTAGCCAGTCGCCAGATTGAAGCGTTTCACCGCCAACGCACGCCTAAGTCTTGGGTGCATTTTGCCCACGATGAGGTAGTGCTGGGTAAGCATTATACGCCGGTGGATCGGGCGGGAATTTATATTCCGGGCGGACGAGCGGCCTATCCGAGTACGGTGTTGATGAATGCGATTCCAGCTAAGGTGGCGGGTGTGCCCCGGATTGTCATGTGTACGCCACCCGGAAGCAATAAAGGGATTAGTCCGGCCGTGCTGGTAGCCGCTCAGTTGGCTGGGGTGAATGAAATTTATCGGGTGGGAGGCGCTCAGGCGATCGCTGCGTTAGCCTATGGTACAGCGACGGTTCCCAAGGTGGATTTAATTACGGGGCCGGGAAATATTTATGTGACTCTGGCGAAGAAAATGGTCTATGGAGTCGTGGGAATTGATTCGTTGGCCGGGCCGTCAGAAGTGTTGGTGATTGCCGATAGTGAGGCGAACCCGGTGCATGTAGCGACAGATCTTTTGGCTCAAGCGGAACATGACCCAATGGCAGCCGCGATTTTGATTACCACCGATCGCACCTTAGCACGGGCAGTGGCGGCTGAGGTGGAGCAACAACTGATTAACCATCCGCGCCAAATTCTGACGGAAAAGGCGATCGCCCATTATGGGTTAATTGTTGTAGTAGACTCCCTAGATGAGGCGGTAGAACTGTCTAATCTGTTTGCCCCCGAACACCTAGAACTGGAAGTGGCCGAACCCTGGGATCTCTTGCCCCAAATTCGTCATGCTGGGGCGATTTTTCTGGGCTATTCGACTCCGGAAGCGGTGGGAGATTATTTAGCCGGGCCCAACCATACCCTACCCACTTCAGGAGCGGCTCGCTATGCCTCGGCCCTAGGCGTAGAGACGTTTATGAAACATTCGAGCTTAATTCAATATTCCCCCACTGCCCTGAAGAAAATGGCCAGCGCTATCATGACCTTAGCCGATGCGGAAGGCCTGCCCTCCCATGCCCATTCGGTGCGGGTGAGAACGTCATCGCCAGAGGAAGAATAGGCAGTTATGCAAGCAGCCAATCATCCCCAGTTGTATCCATGGCTGAAGGAAAAAATTCGGCGATCGCCAGGGAAAAAAATTTCCTTCGCCCAGTATATGGAATCGGTGCTGTATCACCCGGAATTTGGCTATTACAGTGCCTATCAAACAGAAATTGGCAAATCTGGCGATTACTTCACTTCGGCCAGTCTAGGGGCGGATTTTGGCCAGCTTTTGGCCCGGCAATGGGTGCAAATGTGGCAGATTTTGGGCTGTCCGGCTCCCTTTTCTCTGGTGGAAATGGGCGCGGGAACCGGGCAAGTGGCTGCGGATATGTTGGCAGAGTTAGGAGCCACTGATCCGGATTTTTTCAGCGTCCTCGACTATCGAATTATGGAAAAATCACCAGGCTTAAGGGCAGTTCAACAGCAAACGTTAGCCCCTTGGTTAGGACAAAAACCACGAGTGCAATGGTGTGACTGGAAAGATTTAGACTCGATTCAGGGCTGTTTTTTTTCTAATGAATTAGTCGATGCATTGCCGGTTCATCGGGTGGTACGCTCTGGGGAACGGCTACAAGAGGTGTTTGTTACTCTGGATGATGAGGAGAATTTGCGGGAGGTTTTGGGGGAGTTATCTACGCCCAAATTAGCCCAATATTTCGATCGCTTGGGAATTGATTTATGCTCGGATGCCTATCCAGAGGGCTATCGGACAGAGGTGAATTTAGGGATGTTAGAGTGGTTAGAGGCGATCGCCCAACGATTAGATCGCGGTTATGTGGTTACCATTGATTACGGCTACACTGCTGATCGCTATTATCAACCCGGACGCAGCACGGGAACCCTACAATGCTACACTCGCCACCATCGCCATGATTGTCCCTACATTAATATTGGCTATCAGGATATTACCGCCCATGTAGACTTTACCACCCTAGAGCAGCAGGGCAAACGCTGGGGACTAGAGCCATTAGGCTGTACCCAACAAGGATTATTTTTAATGGCACTGGGTTTAGGCGATCGTCTAGCAGCCTTATCCGAAAGTTCCCTCTCCATTACCCAACTGTTCAGCCGTCGAGATGCCTTACATCAGCTCATCGATCCCCTCGGTTTGGGTGGGTTTAAGGTCTTGCTCCAGGGTAAAGGATTAACGGAACAGGAGAAAGGACAAACCTTACAAGGCTTAGACCATCCGGAATGAGGAGAGATGGAACATAAAATGGAGTATAACTTCCTTTACTGATCTGCGTAATATTGCAAGATGAATGGGTAAAACTTCTGAATAAATTATGAAAAAGCTTTTTTTTATTTTGTTGCTAACTCTGGGAATCACCTCTTGCGATGTAGTCCCTCAGCAAACAGTAAACACAGGAATTGATACATTAAATGAAGCAATTCGTCGGCTTGAATCTAATTCAGAAAGTTGGCAAATGATTTTAGAAGAAAGTCGAGATAAACTGATACAAGAAGGTCAATCTACTTTAGCCAATGAAGTTTCTAACGTTTTATCTCGTGCAACCAGCGATCTGGGTGTTGAAGCTAAGTGCTATACAGATTTTTTACGAGACAGAACTAGAGATGAATTAATTAAAGTGAGAGCAACAGTTACTGGAGAAGATCTACAGTTAAATCCAGTTTTTTGCGCTCCAACTCCTAGTGCAATTGATATGAATCTTTCTCCCGATCGTCGCCCACTGATTGAGATTGCAGGATATAACTTAACTAGAGATTCAATTCGAGTGTTTTTAGAACATTCCCAAAATCCAGACTCCGATGTTAGCAACAGTCTTGATAATCCAACAAGTTATTTGCTGACTATTACATTAGATAAAATTCCATTAGATGATAACAGCGAACGATTGAGGCTTGAACTCGAAAATGGACAAAAACACACCATCGGAATTATTCAAGCTTACAGACCTCCTAAAGAAGAATTTCGTATTAGTCAGATTCACATTACTGGTTCTATTAATATGAATGATGATGAATACATTGTGTCTGATCAAAATAAGAACATACCAGTAAATACTTATGTAGAAGTTTCAAACGATTCTACTAATTATCGCTGGGAAGATTGTGTTGGAGATGAAGTACAAGGTTATCTAGATGTCCAAATGCAGTTAAATAAGGAAACAGGTGTGGTTTCAGGACAAGGATCTGCGAGATACTATGAAGGAACAAGATGTGGTCAAACCGATCTTCAGGGAAATCACTCTTTTGATTTTAGAATTTCACCAGGTGAATCCTATCTCTTCCAAAGAAACCTTTCGGATAATGATGGAGGAGTTAGTTATAATCTAAACTTTTTTAATGAATCGGTACAAAAAGTAATAGTTGACCAATGATCTACAAAAGAAGAAACCCATGCCTTTTTACGATCGGCTTGACCGGTAAGCCATTAAAATGATGAACCGGGTTGTTTGAGAAATTCAGTTTCTTCTGGTGTAGACAACCGACCTAACAGATGATTTCTGTGGGGATAGCGTCCAAATCTCTCGATGATTTCTTTGTGCTTGTATTCAAATTCAAGATTGGACTCCAATCCCGGTTCGCTAAATAATTCTACTGCTCTTTCATGAATGTGCAGTGATTCGCTATGCATGAAAGGTAGATAAAGGAATGACTTTTGTTCGAGGGTAAGAGATTGCTGAATTTGACAGGCAATCGCCTCTTGAGCTAGTGCTAAGGCTAAGGAATCGAAGGCAAACGCTAAGGCTTGATTGCGATATATGTTTCTAGAAAACTGATCGAGAATGATAATTTCGGCTAATCGTCCTAACGGTTCTGTCCGCCAAGGGTAAAGTTCGCATAACGTTGCTTGACGATGGATTTGATTAAAGCGATCGCTAATTTGGCGATCGAATGTTTCATCTTTCTGCCACCACTGCTTCGGATCGATTTCTGCAAACCAAAATTCAATGATTTCTCGATACTCCATACGAATCCAGTTCATCTTAAGATGTGATTGTGGTTATTATAGCGCTTCGCGCGGTCATGGGTAATGAGTAAGAATTTAAACTATTCTGTCTTAAAGTCTTGATTTTCAAGGTTTGCCAGCAGACCGCTTTTCATGTCCGCGAAGCGGAAAGGAAGGATAAAGGATTAAGCGAACAGGAAAAAAGAGAAGGGTTACAAGGGTTAGCCCATCCTCCATAAGAATAATCTTATCCCTCTAGACAAATGCCGCCAGATACCCTATAGTGGTATATTGTCGCCAAAATTAAGGTCACTCATCTTTGGTGAGTTCCTCTAGCGGAGACCCTAGTCGCCATAAGGATACTGAGCCTTAGCCCGCTTAAGTCCAGGCGCTATAGATAAGGGTAGCCGGTGATTCAAAACCCGGTTGTCTAAAGTTTTAAGGCTAATCCCCTTAATGCGAATCTAAATAATTCAGCCAACTGCTTTAGTCCTGCTGTTGACGTAGGGCGGGTATTTGGCTGAGTAACAGTTAGGGAAAATTATAGATCAAGTCCATCCTATGCAGATGGATCTAAATCGTTGTCTGTAAACAAAAAGGAGACTACCCAACCTGTGACTGTAGGTATTCTCGGAACCAAACTCGGCATGACCCAAATCTTCGATATGGAAGAAGGAATTGCCATTCCGGTTACCGTTGTGCAAGCTGGGCCATGCACCGTAACCCAAATCAAAACCCCAGAAACCGATGGCTATAGCGCCATTCAACTGGGCTATGATAGTGTCCCCAAACGGCGGTTAAACCGTCCAAAGATTGGGCACTTAGAAAAATCGGGCGCTGTGGCGGGGGAAACAGGACTGCGGCATCTGCGGGAATATCGCAGCGATACCGTCACCAGCTATGAACTTGGACAAGAACTCAAAGCCGATCTCTTTACAGAAGGTCAACTCGTCGATGTAGTTGGCAAAAGTATTGGTCGTGGGTTCGCCGGTTACCAAAAGCGCCATAACTTCCGCCGGGGGCCCATGTCCCACGGTTCAAAAAACCACCGCCTTCCTGGATCGACCGGAGCAGGAACGACACCCGGAAGAATTTATCCGGGTAAAAAAATGGCAGGACGTAAAGGCAATGCCCAAATCACGATCCGCAAACTCGAAGTCGTGCGGGTAGATACCGATCGCAACCTACTGCTGATTAAAGGTTCAGTCCCTGGCAAACCCGGAACGCTCCTGAGTATCGCCCCAACCAATAAAGTGGGCGGCTGATCCAACAGAAAGAGAAGCTCTATCTAAAGGATCAAAGCAAGTAGAAAAGGAAAGATCGAAACTATGGTTAGTTGCGTAAGGAAAGACTGGCAAGGGTCAGAGGTAGGCATGGCCAACCTTGAACTCAAAGTTGCCAAAGAAGAAACAGCCGCTCACATTGTCCACCGGGCCCTAGTGCGTCAACTCAATAATGGCCGCCAAGGAACCGCCTCTAGCAAAACCCGCGCCGAAGTCAGAGGAGGTGGACGCAAACCCTGGCGGCAAAAAGGAACTGGCCGCGCTCGTGCCGGTTCGATCCGTTCTCCCCTGTGGCGGGGAGGTGGGGTAATCTTCGGGCCCAAACCCAGAAGCTACGAAACCAAAATGAACCGCAAAGAGCGGCGTTTGGCCTTAACCACCGCCTTAATGGGTAGAACCGATGACCTGATAGTGGTCGAAGAATTCGGCGATAACCTTGCTCGGCCCAAAACCAAAGACCTTCTAGAGGCGATCGCCCGTTGGGGAGCAGCAGAAACCGACAAAGTGCTGCTGATCATCCCCGAACGCCATGAAAACCTCTATTTGTCTGCCCGCAATGTCCCCAGACTGCGGTTAATCCGGGCCGAGCAACTGAACGTCTACGACGTTCTCAATGCAGACAAAATCATCGCCACCGGTTCCGCCCTAGAAAAAATCCAGGAGGTCTATGGTGAGCAATAAGACAATTTCAACCAACCGTGCCCTACCTGACTTGATCCGCCGCCCGATCGTCACCGAAAAAGGAACCCGACTCCTAGAAGATAACAAATACGTCTTTGAAGTCCTTCCCCAGGCGACCAAACCCGAAATCAAAGCGGCGATCGAAAGCCTATTTGAGGTCAAAGTCACCCAAGTCAACACCTATCGCTCTCCCCGTAAAAAACGGCGTGTCGGTCGCTTCAGTGGGTACAAAGCTCAATACAAACGAGCGATCGTGACCCTATCCCCGGACGACCAGATCACCTTGTTCCCAGAAGTGTAATTCATAAACTGTTATGGGCATTCGATCCTACAAACCCTATACCTCAAGTACCCGGCAACAAAGTGTTTCCGACTTTGCGGAAATCACCAAAGACCGGCCAGAGAAATCCCTGATTAAGAAAAAACATCGGGTCAAAGGACGCAATAACCGAGGAGTCATCACCTGTCGCCATCGGGGGGGCGGTCACAAGCGGCGCTATCGTCTCGTAGACTTTCGGCGCAATAAACATAATATTCCCGCCAAAGTAGCGGCGATCGAGTACGACCCCAACCGCAACGCTCGCCTAGCCCTGCTGTTTTACACCGATGGTGAAAAACGCTATATCCTTCATCCCAAAGGATTAGCCGTTGGCACAACCGTAATCTCCGGTGAAACCGTTCCCATCGAAGTGGGCAACTGTATGCCCCTAGCAAACATGCCCTTGGGAACCAGCGTCCACAACATCGAACTCGTTCCCGGAAAAGGAGGGCAAATTGTGCGGGCCGCTGGAGCTACCGCCCAAGTTGTGGCCAAAGAAGGGGACTATGTAACCCTGCGCTTACCCTCCACCGAAGTTCGGATGGTACGTCGCGAATGTTACGCCACCATTGGCCAAGTCGGTAATGTGGAAGCCCGTAACATCAGCCTGGGTAAAGCCGGGCGGACGCGCTGGAAAGGTCGTAGACCCCAAGTGCGAGGTAGCGTCATGAACCCCGTGGATCACCCCCATGGAGGTGGAGAAGGACGGGCCCCCGTTGGTCGCAGTGGCCCCGTAACCCCTTGGGGTAAACCCGCCTTGGGTGCAAAAACACGGAAAAAACATAAATCCAGCGATCGCCTAATCGTGCGCCGTCGTCGTCGGACTTCCAAACGCGGTCGCGGAGGTCGTCAAGCCTAAGCAATTAAAAATTTTTAATTTTTAATTGACTCCCCTGATTACATAACATTGAAAGTCTTATGGCTCGTTCACTGAAAAAAGGCCCGTTTGTTGCCGACCATCTGTTAACTAAAGTGGAAAAACTCAACGATAAAGGCGAAAAACAAGTGATCAAAACTTGGTCTCGCGCCTCAACCGTTGTGCCCCAGATGATTGGCCATACGATTGCTGTACATAATGGCCGCCAGCATGTTCCCGTGTTCATCACCGAACAAATGGTCGGACATAAATTAGGAGAATTTGCCCCCACTCGAACCTATCGAGGCCATGCAAAGAGCGACAAAAAAGCTCGCCGATAATCAACATTCCCCCTAGGAATCATCGGTTTCCCCCATATTGACTCAGGATGAAAGAAAAACGATGGCAATCGATACTTCTGTAGAAACTCGTGCGATCGCACGGTACATCCGCATGTCCCCCCATAAAGTCCGTCGAGTATTAGACCAAATTCGGGGAAAAACCTATCGGGATGCACTGATCATCCTCGAATTCATGCCCTACCGTGCCTGTCAACCCGTCTTAAAAGTCTTGCGTTCGGCAGTCGCCAATGCAGAACACAATGAGGGACTCGACCCCAGAACCCTAGTGGTCAGCAAAGCCTTTGCCGACGCTGGCCCAGCCCTAAAGCGCTTTCGCCCCCGGGCCCAAGGACGGGCTTATCAAATTCGTAAACCCACCTGTCATATTACAGTAGCTGTTGCCCCCGAAGCGGCCAACAGTTAGCTCAACCATTGATCGATCGAGAGGATTACTCTGTGGGACAAAAAATACACCCAACTGGGTTTCGGCTAGGAATCACCCAAGAACACCGTTCTCGGTGGTTCGCAGATGACAAACACTACCCAGGAATCTTACAAGAAGACTTTAAGATTCGTAAATATGTAGAAAAACAACTCAATAACGCCGGGATTTCCACCGTCCGCATCGAGCGCAAAGCCGATCAGATTGACCTAGAAATCCATACCGCCCGGCCCGGCGTTGTCGTCGGTCGAGGGGGTCAAGGCATTGAGTCCCTACGCACTAGCCTGCAAAAAGAAATCGGTGATAGCAATCGCCAAATTCGGATCAACGTCGTTGAGGTCACCCGCGTTGATGCCGATTCCGGTCTGTTGGCTGAATATATCGCCCAACAACTCGAACGTCGGGTTTCCTTCCGTCGAGTCGTGCGCCAAGCCATCCAACGGGCCCAACGAGCAGGCATTCAAGGGATTAAAATCCAAGTGAGTGGCCGTCTGAACGGAGCAGAAATTGCCCGTACAGAATGGACAAGAGAAGGACGAGTTCCCCTGCATACCCTCCGGGCTGACATTGACTACGCTTACCGCACCGCCCAAACCATCTATGGAATCTTGGGCATTAAAGTTTGGGTCTTCAAAGGCGAAATTATCCCCGGACAAGAAGAAACTCCCCCACCGGGGCCAAACCCCAGTCGTCGTCGAGGTAATCGCCGTCGGCCGCAATTTGAAGACCGATCCAACGAAAGCTAATCGTTGTGGGTGACCCCTTATTGAATTGAGTTCTGGCCATGTTAAGTCCAAGAAGAACAAAATTTCGCAAACAACACCGAGGTCGAATGAAAGGGTTGGCTTCCCGTGGGAACGTCATCAACTTTGGAGACTTTGGACTCCAAGCCCTTGAACCTCACTGGATTACCTCCCGCCAAATCGAATCCGGTCGTCGAGCCATGACCCGGTATATCCGGCGGGGTGGGAAAATTTGGATTCGGATTTTCCCCGACAAACCGGTAACCATGCGACCAGCCGAAACCCGTATGGGTTCCGGGAAAGGAAACCCAGAATATTGGGTAGCTGTGGTCAAACCCGGACGGATAATTTATGAAATTGCCGGTGTGCCCGAAGCCACCGCTCGTGAAGCCATGCGTCTGGCTTCCCATAAATTCCCGATCAAGACTAAATTTTTGGTGCGTGATACCCAGGGTTAGAAAAAGATGCCATTACCTAAAATTGACGAGGTAAGAAACCTGAGTGATGAGGAACTTGGCGAGCAAATTGTAGCCATCAAACGACAACTGTTTCAGTTACGGCTTCAACAAGCGACCGGCCAGGGAGAAATAAAACCTCATCAGTTCAAACACCTCAAACACCGCCAATCCCAACTCTTGATGGTTGAGAGACAGAGGCAGTTGACTCAAGCTCAATCTCAAGAAAGTGCGACACCTGTAGAGGACAAAGAGGAGTCATAATCTATGGCCGTCAAAGAAAGAGTGGGCAGAGTCATTAGTACGAAAATGCAGAAGACCGTGGTGGTGGCGATTGAAAATCGTAGTGCCCACCCCAAATACGGTAAAACTGTGGTCAAGACTAAGCATTATAAAGCCCACGACGAAGACGAAAACTGTAAAGAAGGCGATCGCGTCTTAATTAAAGAATCTCGTCCCTTGAGTCGAACCAAACGTTGGATCGTTAGTGAGATCCTTGAGACTCGTTAGTAACCCTTTATTTAGAGCGTTGATTCCCTTTTTGATCCCAGGAATAAACCCATGATTCAACAAGAATCCTATCTCAATGTTGCCGATAACAGTGGCGCTCGTAAGCTCATGTGTATTCGAGTTCTAGGTGGCAACCGACGCTATGGTTCCATTGGTGATGAAATCATTGCCGTCGTTAAAGATGCCAACCCCAATATGGCGATCAAAAAATCCGATGTAGTTCGAGCGGTGATTGTGAGAACTAAAAAAGGTTTGCGTCGCCAAAGTGGTATGAGCATTCGCTTTGATGATAATGCTGCCGTCATTATTAACAAAGATCGCAATCCCAGGGGAACCCGTGTATTTGGCCCAGTCGCTCGCGAACTGCGAGATAAGAATTACACGAAAATCGTATCCCTAGCACCGGAGGTTCTGTAATGGCTAAACCCAAACAGAAATCACTTGCCTCGAAAATGCATGTCAAAAAAGGCGATACCGTGCAAGTGATTGCGGGCAAGGATAAGGGAAAAGTCGGAGAAGTGATTGAGGCGCTCCCCAAACTCAGTAAAGTTGTGGTGCAAAACGTGAACATTAGAACGAAGCACGTTAAACCCAGACAAGAAGGAGAATCGGGACAAATCAAGACCTTTGAAGCTCCCATCCATAGCTCAAATGTAATGCTCTATTCCACCAAGGAAAAAGTCGCCTCTCGTATCTCCTATACCTTCACCGAAGAAGGAAAAAAGGTACGGATGCTGAAAAAAACTGGGGAAATCATTGATTAAATTGGCAGGAAATCGCTATGGTACAACCCCTCAAAACCCGATATCAAGAAAAAATTGTTCCCAAATTGATGGAGCAATTTGGGTACACGAATATTCATCAAGTACCCAAAATTCAAAAAGTAACCATTAACCGAGGTCTCGGAGAAGCATCTCAAAATGCCAAATCCTTAGAGGCCTCCCTGAGCGAATTGGCCCTGATTACGGGACAAAAACCCGTAGTGACTCGGGCCAAAAAGGCGATCGCCGGATTCAAAATTCGTCAAGGAATGCCCATTGGGGTCATGGTAACCCTACGCAGCGATCGGATGTATGCCTTTCTAGACCGATTAATCAACTTAGCTCTGCCCCGGATTCGGGACTTTCGAGGCATTAGTCCAAAAAGTTTCGATGGGCGCGGAAACTATAACCTCGGTCTGCGGGAACAACTGATTTTTCCCGAAATAGAATATGACAAAATCGACCAAATTCGAGGGATGGATGTTGCCATTACCACAACCGCTCAATCCGATGAAGAAGGACGCGCCCTACTGCGGGAAATGGGAATGCCTTTCCGGGAAAACTAAAGGAGTTTTATCGAGAGAGTAAACGATGGCCGTAAACGACACGATCGCGGATATGCTCACGCGCCTTCGCAATGCGAACTTAGCGCGGCATCAAACCACTCAAGTCCCATCCACCAAACTCACCCGGAGTATTGCCCAAGTCTTAAAAGATGAAGGCTTTATTTCCGACTTTGAGACGGTGGGGGAAGGAGTCAAAACCAACCTCCGGATTGCCCTTAAATATAAGGGCAAAAACCGAAGTCCAATTATCAGCAAGCTCGAACGGGTCAGTCGTCCGGGTCTGAGGGTTTATAAAAATCGCAAGGAACTCCCCCGTGTTTTAGGTGGGATTGGAATTGCCATTATTTCAACCTCCCATGGCATCATGACTGACCGTGAAGCCCGTCGCCAAGGCATTGGTGGTGAAGTGCTTTGCTATGTTTGGTAACTTTGAATTGACGATTGCCCCAGAGCAAAAATCAATGATTAGACCCATGAACAAGGACAACAAGTAAAAGATTATGTCTCGAATTGGTAAACGTCCTATTAATATTCCTGACAAAGTAACAGTTACCCTTAATGGTCAACAAGTCTCTGTCAAAGGGCCCAAAGGACAACTAGAGCGCATCTTGCCTTCAGAAGTCACAATTGAACAAGAGAACAATACCCTGATCGTGCAACGGCGCAATGACTCCCGCAGATGTCGGGCAGCCCATGGCCTCTGCCGTACCCTCGTGTTCAATATGGTGGAAGGGGTATCTAAAGGATTTGAAAAGCGTCTAGAACTGCAAGGGGTAGGATACCGGGCCCAAGCCAAAGGCAAAGCCCTCACCTTGAATGTGGGCTATAGTAAACCGGTCGATTTTGAAGCCCCAGAGGGGATTGATTTTGCCATCGTTGATAATACGGGTAAAGCCGTTAATCAAGGAACTTTGGTGGTAGTAACCGGCATCGATAAAGAGATCGTGGGCAATACCGCCGCCAAAATTCGTGATGTTCGTCCTCCCGAAGTCTATAAGGGTAAAGGCATTCGCTATCAGGGCGAAATCGTCAGACGTAAAGCGGGTAAGGCAGGTAAGAAATAACCATGAAACGAACCAGACAAGAATTCAGGCAGCGTAGACACAATCGCATTCGTAAGTCAGTTAGTGGAACTCCTGAGCGTCCCCGGTTAGCGGTATTTCGATCCAACAACCACATTTATGCTCAGGTCATTGATGATACCCAGCATCATACCCTAGCTGCTGCCTCCACCTTAGAGCCGGAAATGAAAGCCGCCTTGAATGCTGTGGGCCGGACTTGTGAAGCGTCTGCCCAAGTGGGTAAGGCGATCGCCGAGCGATCCATCAATAAAGGAATTTCCAGGGTGGTCTTCGACCGAGGTGGCAACTTGTACCATGGTCGCGTTAAAGCATTAGCAGACGCGGCTCGTGAAGCTGGATTAGACTTTTAGGACAGACCCACAAAAACCATGGAAGACAAAGAAAAGAAAGGCAAATCACGCAAAGGCAACCGCAATCGGGAAAAAGAAAGCGAATGGCAAGAGCGGGTAGTACAAATCCGCCGGGTGACGAAGGTCGTCAAAGGAGGTAAAAAATTAAGCTTCCGGGCGATCGTCATCGTCGGCAACGAGCGGGGTCAAGTCGGTGTAGGTGTGGGTAAAGCCGGTGATGTCATCGGAGCGGTGAAAAAAGGAGTCGCTGATGCCAAAAAACACCTAATTACCGTTCCCCTAACCAAAGCCAACTCCCTCCCCCATCCTTCCACTGGAGAAGCCACAGGAGCTAGAGTGCTGATGCGTCCAGCCGCTCCCGGTACTGGGGTGATTGCTGGGGGGTCAGTGCGTACCGTGCTAGAACTGGCAGGGGTTCAAAATGCCCTAGCCAAGCAACTTGGCTCTAATAACCCGCTCAATAATGCTAGGGCAGCCATTGATGCCCTCTCTAGCCTCCGTACCTTTGCTGATGTCGCCCAGGAAAGAGGAATTGCCATCGAACAGCTTTATGTCTAGCTCCCAAAAAGGGACTAACTAGAGAGTAAACCGGTAAGCCCAAGGATAAATACCATGAGATTAGAAAATCTTGCCCCTCAAAAAGGTTCCCGTAAACGCCGCCGTCGAGTCGGTCGCGGAATCTCGGCAGGTCAGGGAGCCAGTTGTGGCTTTGGAATGCGGGGACAAAAATCCCGTTCAGGTCGGGGCACTCGTCCCGGCTTTGAAGGGGGACAAATGCCCCTATATCGGCGTGTGCCTAAACTCAAGCACTTTACAGTTATTAACAAACAACAGTACACTACGATTAATATTCGTCAACTGGCTACCCTGCCAGCAAATACCGAAGTGACTTTAGAATCATTGATGGACGCAGGGATTGTGACCACCAATGACGGCCCCTTGAAAATCTTGGGAGACGGAGAAATTAGCGTACCCCTGCAAGTGACAGCAGCCCAATTTACGGCTAATGCTCGGACTAAACTCGAAGGTGCTGGAGGGAGTTGTCAGGTTTTAGAATAACAGCGCGATGCAGAGCCTGATCGCCCAAGCTCTTAAATTTAAGCTGGCGATCGCCTCAGCAATGCGGAGGCATCCTTGCCACTGTTAACCCACCTATTTACCGTCGTCATCGAGGTGTCCCTTAATGACCGTTAGTCGAGACAAAACTCCAAGCGCTCAAGAAACCTTTATCCAGATGGCTCAGGCAGCCGGCCTCAGAGGTCGGTTACTGATCACTCTGGGCTTATTAATTTTGGCTAGATTAGGGGTTTATATCCCCGTTATCGGCATCGACCGGGATCAATTTAGCCGCAATATTGAAGGCAGTCCAATTATTGGATTTTTAGACCTGTTTTCCGGTGGAGGAATTTCTCAACTGGGCGTTTTTGCCCTCGGCATCCTCCCCTTTATTAATGCATCCATCATCATCCAACTCTTAACTGCTGCTCTGCCTACCCTAGAAGACTTACAAAAGAATGAAGGGGAAGCCGGACGGCGAAAACTCTCCCAAATTACTCGCTATGTTGCCCTAGGATGGTGCATCCTTCAAAGTGTAGGGATTGGATTATGGTTAAATAATGCCCCCGGAGTTGCCTTAAACCCAGGGCCCATATTTATTCTCCAAACGATTTTAGCCCTCAGTGCGGGTTCCATGTTGGTGATGTGGTTTGGAGAAGTGATTACTGAACGAGGTATCGGCAACGGTGCGTCGTTACTCATTTTTGTCAATATTGTTTCTACCTTGCCGCGCTCCATTGGCCAAACGATTGAATTAGCCTCCAGTGGAGATAGTGGTATTGTCGGACGAACTCTGCTTTTGGTGCTGGTCTTCCTGGTGATGATTGTCGGTATTGTTTTTGTTCAAGAAGGAACTCGCCGAATTCCGATCATCTCCGCTCGTCGCCAAGTGGGTAGAAAACTGTATTTGGAAAAAAGTAGCTACCTCCCCTTGCGATTAAACCAAGGTGGGGTAATGCCGATTATTTTTGCTTCTGCTGTCCTGATTTTACCGGTTACCCTGGCTGAATTAACCGGAAGTTCGGCTGTTCTGAGTGCGGTTCAATATCTGAGTCCAGGAGGAGCATTATATGTTCCTTTCTATTTGACGATGATTCTGTTTTTTAGCTATTTCTATGCTTCTTTGATTATGAATCCCATAGATGTGGCTCAGAATCTGAAAAAAATGGGTTCGAGTATCCCCGGCATTCGTCCCGGAAAAGCAACGAGTGAGTATATTGAACGGGTTCTGAATCGGTTGACGTTTTTAGGGGCTGTGTTTTTGGGCATTGTGGCTATTGTGCCCACAGTGGTTGAAGGCTTGACCCGCGTCCCGACGTTTCAAGGATTAGGCGCTACCTCCCTATTGATTTTGGTTGGGGTGGCGATTGACACCGCGAAGCAAATTCAAACCTATGTGATTTCTCAACGTTATGAAGGGATGGTGAAACAATAGTGTCATGTCAAGGTTGATTTTTATTGGGCCACCCGGTTCTGGCAAGGGAACTCAAGCCGCCGAACTATCCAAACGGGAAAAAATTCCCCATATTTCTACAGGAGAGATTCTCCGCAATAGTGTGGCCAACGAAACGGATTTGGGATTAAAGGCCAAGTTCTATATGGATCAAGGCTCTTTGGTTCCAGATCAGTTGGTGTTGGATTTGGTAGAAGAGCGGCTGAGTGAAACAGATGCCCAAAATGGGTGGATTTTGGATGGGTTTCCTCGTAACAGTTCCCAGGCTGAAACCTTCCAAAAAATGTTGTATTCCAAGAATAAAGATTGTGATTATGCCATTTTCTTGGAGGTTCCAGAAGCGATTTTAGTTGAGCGACTTTTGTCTAGAGGACGGGCTGATGATACGACCGAGACGATTCGTCATCGCTTGGAGGTTTATCACGAGGAAACTCAACCCTTGATTGATTTCTATGGCGCTCGGGGGAAACTGAAGCGGATTCGGGGAAATCAGCCCGTGGAAAAGGTGACCCAGGATTTACAACATGCTTTGACCATGGGACATTAGCGGTGAAACCATAACCCGATCGAGTTTGAGAAAAAAATTTGATAAGATATGTAAAGACCCCGGAAATTTTGTTTTCGGGTAAAAGTCATGGAAATTGAAGTTCTGTGACCCAGACCTGTAGAATTGAGGAGAGATGACATTGGCTAAACAAGATCTAATTGAAATGGAAGGGCAAGTAACAGAATCCTTGCCGAATGCTATGTTTCGGGTAGACCTGGATAATGGGTTTAATGTGTTAGCCCATATTTCGGGTAAAATTCGCCGCAACTATATCAAAATTTTGCCTGGCGATCGCGTCAAAGTAGAATTGACTCCCTATGACTTAACCAAAGGGAGAATCACCTATCGATTGCGTAAGAAGTAAAAACCGTTCTAAAGTCTCTCTTGTCTGATTTGACAAAACCAAAGTAAAACTGATAAGATGTTATATTTGTAGACATTCAAAAACACGGGATGAAAGTCCGAGCATCCGTCCGTAAAATGTGTGAGAAATGCCGAGTTATTCGCCGTAAAGGTCGGGTAATGGTGATCTGTTCTAACCCAAAACATAAGCAACGTCAAGGTTAACTTCAACCCCAGACCTGAATCACTTGGGATTACATTTAGAGTGGATCAACCCTCCCCCTAGGGAGAGGCATTAAGTTAAGTTGTTCAAGACGAGGGAGAAAAAGCGTGGCCAGAATAGCTGGTGTAGACCTACCGCGAGATAAACGGATAGAAATAGGTCTAACCTACATCTATGGGATCGGCTTAAGCCGTTCCCAAAAGATCTTAGCGGATACTGGTGTCAATCCAGATACAAGAGTAAAAGATTTAACAGATAATGATATCGTTGCCTTAAGAGGAGCTGTAGAGACCCAATACCAAATTGAAGGGGATCTCAGACGGTGGGAGGCAATGAATATCAAACGTCTGATGGATATTGGAACCTATCGTGGAAGACGGCATCGTATGGGACTGCCGGTACGGGGACAGCGAACCCGTACCAATGCCCGTACTCGTCGTGGAGTCCGCCGCACAGTTGCTGGTAAGAAAAAAGCAGCCGCTAAGAAATAGGTAGCAGTTGATGAGATCGCCCCCATGCGATCGCCAATTTCATCCAATACAGACCTCTGAGACCAAGATACATAGAGTGCAACATAAACTATGGCACGACCGAAAAAAACAGGCCCGAAGAAGCAAAAGCGAAATATTCCTAATGGTGTAGCCCACATTCAATCGACGTTCAACAACACGATTGTCTCGATTACTGCCCCCAACGGCGATGTAATCTCTTGGGCTTCAGCCGGATCGAGTGGATTTAAGGGAGCCAAAAAAGGAACTCCCTTTGCCGCTCAAACAGCCGCAGATAGTGCCGCTCGTCGGGCGATCGACCAAGGAATGCGGCAAATTGAAGTCATGGTTAGTGGCCCCGGATCGGGACGAGAAACCGCTATCCGTGCCCTACAAGGTTCAGGTTTAGAAATCACTCTCATTCGAGATGTCACCCCCATCCCTCATAATGGATGCCGTCCTCCAAAACGGCGGCGAGTCTAGGACAAAGGCGATCCGTGCCGAGTCTGCCCAACCAGCAGATGAGGCAAGCATGGCCCATTCAATGACAAACAAACAGCTAGGAAGGTCATATACAGCCCTCCTAGAAAGCAGGCGAAGGGAGGTGGCTCTGTGGGGCAGTTTCAGGTTGAATGTGTTGAAAGTTATACAGAAAAAGATCAAAGTCAGTACAGCCGATTTATTCTAGAACCCTTAGAACGAGGTCAAGGCACAACAGTAGGCAATGCTCTCAGACGAGTATTGCTCTCTAATCTATCCGGGGCAGCCGTGACCTCGGTGAGGATTGCTGGCGTAAACCATGAGTTTGCAACGATTCCAGGCGTTCGGGAAGATGTATTAGAAATCTTACTGAACATGAAGGAAATCATTATCAAAAGCTACTCTAATCAACCCCAAATCGGCCGTTTAGTGGCCACGGGGCCAAAAACAGTTCAAGCCAGTGAGTTTGACCTACCATCGGATGTGGAATTAGTCAACGGCACTCAAAAAGTTGCCACCCTCTCGGAGGGCGCAACCTTAGAAATGGAGTTTCGGATAGAAACGGGTACAGGCTACCGCTCTGTAGACCGTAGTCGCCAAGATCCGAGCGCCTTAGACTTTCTCCAGATCGATGCGATTTTTATGCCCGTATCTAAAGTCAATTATATGGTCGAAGATGCACGGGTAGGGGGTTCCTTGGAACAAGACCGGCTAATCCTTGATGTAACCACCAATGGGAGTATCACTCCCCAAGAAGCCTTATCTCAAGCATCGACGATATTGGTTGATTTATTTAGTCCACTCAAAGATATTACCTTTGAGCCGCTCAAGGATGAGCCAGAACTGACAGATGATCCCAATAGTCAGATTCCGATTGAGGAATTACAGTTATCGGTGAGAGCTTACAACTGTCTCAAACGAGCGCAGATTAATAATGTATCCGATCTACTCGATTACACCCAAGAAGATTTGTTGGAGATCAAAAACTTTGGGGCAAAATCAGCCGAAGAAGTGATTGAAGCCCTGCAACAGAGGTTAGGGATTACTCTGCCCCATGAAAAGGCCAAATCCTAACGTTCATGGGTTTAATTTTGTCTAAACTTTGAAACGTGGAAAAGTGTTATGCGTCATCGTTGTCGTGTCCCAAAACTGGGAAAACCTGCCGATCAGCGTAAGGCTCTGCTGAGATCCTTAACGACTGAATTGATTCGTCATGGTCGGATTACGACCACCAAAGCTAGGGCGAAAGCTGTCCGCAGTGAAGTGGAAAAAATGATTACCCTAGCGAAAAGCGGAACTCTGGCGGCTCGTCGCCAGGTTTTGAGTTATCTATATCTGAGTGGGAGTCCAGACCGCAAAGAACATATGCTGAAGAAAAAGCAATTGGTTCATGCTCTGTTTGAACAAGCTCCGTCTCGGTATAGCGATCGCCAGGGTGGATATACGCGCATTCTACCCACTGTTCCTCGTCGGGGGGACAATGCAGAAATGGCGATTATTGAATTAGTCTAAGTCAAACCGGGCGGGTTCACTAAGATCTGGGTAGGCCAAGAGAAAGATGGACAAACCCGCCCCTACTATAGGTGATGGGGAATACAGGGGAGAACCAATGAAATCCCGTTGGCAACTGAAAGACTCAGAGGATTTAACGGATGAGCGTCAACGAATTGCTCTAGTCATTCAGTACCTGGGAACCCATTTCTACGGTTGGCAGCGCCAAGGAAAAGGAGAACGAACGGTACAGGAGGAACTGGAAAAGGCGATCGCCTCGGTGATCAATCAGCACGTTCCCGTCGTGGCGGCTGGTCGAACCGATACCGGAGTCCATGCAGCCGCTCAAGTTGCCCACTTCGATGTCTCCGGGCCCATTCCTCCCCAACGGTGGGCGACCATTCTCAATAGTCGCTTACCCTCAGACATTCTCATTCGCGGTTCAGCCCAGGTTCCTCCCACTTGGCACGCCCGGTTTTCGGCCCTTTGGCGACGGTATCGATATACCCTCTATACCCACGCCAACCCTAACTTATTTGTGCGGCATCTGACTTGGCATTATTATTATCAACCTCTGGATGCCAACCGGATTCAAGCCGCCCTTGACCCTTTACTGGGTCGTCATCACCTATCCGCCTTTCATCGGGCCGGATCGAGTCGCCAGCACTCCTGGGTAGACATTCAGACAGCCCAATGCACCACCCAAGACCCATTTTTGGCGATCGAAGTCCAAGCTAATGGATTTCTCTATGGGATGATGCGACTTCTGGTGGGACTATTGGTTAAAGTGGGCACAGCCGAAATAACTCCCACAGAATTTACCCATCTGTGGCAAGAAGAACGGCGGGATTTAGTCAAATACGCAGCCCCAGCCCAAGGCTTGTGCTTACTGCGTGTGGGCTACCCAGACCCTCCCTTTCCTCCAGAAGTTTGGTTTGACACCCAACCCCAGTTTAAATTGGGTTAAACCGAATTGCCCTCTATCAAGCAAAACAATTCATTATGACTAAAACTTACTTACCTCCCCAAGAGAGTCTAGACCGAAAATGGTATGTGGTCGATGCCGATGGCCAGCGCCTAGGTCGTTTAGCCACAGAAGTGGCTAGTATCTTACGAGGCAAAAATAAACCCACCTTTACTCCCCATATGGACGTTGGGGATTTTGTCATTATTGTCAATGCCGAAAAAATTCAGGTGACGGGTAAAAAGCGGGAGCAAAAACTCTATCGCCGCCATTCCGGTCGTCCAGGGGGAATGAAAACCGAAACGTTTGCCAAATTGCAAGGGCGAATTCCAGAACGCATTGTGGAAAAAGCAGTTAAAGGAATGTTGCCTAAAAACTCTTTAGGACGCAAGCTGTTTACCAAGTTAAAAGTCTATGCGGGGCCCAAGCATCCCCATGAGGCACAAACCCCGGAAGTTTTAGAACTGAAAACCGTACCAGGAGAAGATAACTAATGCAAGCTACTGAGAGTCAAAAAGATCGGGCTGTTTATTGGGGAACTGGACGGAGAAAATCCTCTGTTGCTCGCGTCCGTTTGGTTCCCGGTCAAGGGGAATTGAAAATTAATGGTAAACCGGGAGATTTATATCTCCAGTTTAATCCCCAATATCTGGGAGCAGCTAAAGCTCCTTTGGAAACCTTGGGTCTGGAAAATGACTATGATGTTCTGGTGAATGTGAAAGGGGGGGGATTAACGGGACAAGCGGATTCAATTCGCTTGGGTGTGGCTAGAGCTTTGTGTGAACTCGATCCAGATAATCGCCAACCCTTGAAAATTGAAGGGTATCTGACCCGCGATCCGAGGGCAAAGGAGCGGAAAAAATATGGCTTACGCAAAGCCAGAAAAGCTCCTCAATACTCGAAACGGTAAGGGTAGATGCGGGTTCATCAGTTTTTCCCTTTTTTTACCAAGATGTAGGGGCGGGTTCATCAGTTTTTCCCTTTTTTTACCAAGATCTGAGTGAACCCGCCCCAACCCGCCCCAACCCGCCCCAACCCACCTGGGAAGCAATTGGAATTCGATATATAATAGGGTTTAAACCCACGTAGTTGCTAGTGTTTTTGAAAGTGTAATCATCATGCCTAAATCTGATATTCACCCCAAATGGTATCCGGAAGCCAAAGTGTATTGTAATGGCGAATTCGTGATGACGGTGGGTTCGACTCAACCGGAAATTCACGTAGATGTTTGGTCTGGAAATCATCCGTTTTATACGGGAACTCAGAAGATTATTGACACGGAAGGACGGGTTGAACGGTTCCAGAAACGGTATAACTGGATGGGAAGTAAGAAGTAGCAGCCATTGCGATTGGTCTTTGTGGGTTGTAGGGGTTTAACCTACAGTCCATGTATTATTCCCTGCTGTACCTCGACTCCGCTCGGTAACCGTAAATAACCTCAATCTTGGACACCTGACATAATGGCTGAAGCATATCTTCTTGACAAACTAACTTCTGTTGAACAGACGTTTAATGAATTGACTCGTCGGTTAGCCGATCCAGATATTGCCACCAACCCAGATGAGGTACAAAAGGTGGCAAAGGCTCGTTCGTCTCTAGAAGAGGTGGTGAATACCTATGAGGTATGGAAACAGGCTCAAGAGGAGTTGACGGGAGCGAGAGAGATCTATAAGGAGTCAGGTGGCGATCGCGAGTTGCAAGAAATCGCCGCTTTGGAAGTGCAGGAGTTAGAGACGAAAATCGATCAGTTAGAACATCGGTTAACCATTTTATTGCTGCCCCGCGATCCCAACGATGATAAGAATATTATGTTGGAAATCCGTGCTGGAACGGGGGGAGATGAAGCCAGTATTTGGGCGGGAGATTTGTTGAGAATGTATTCCCGCTATTCAGAAGTACAAGGCTGGAAGGTGCAACTGGTGAGCGAGTCCCCAGCAGAAATGGGGGGATTTAAGCAGGCGATTTTAGAGATTAAAGGTGAGCAGGTTTATAGTAAGCTCAAGTTTGAAGCGGGGGTTCACCGGGTGCAACGGGTTCCGGTGACGGAAACGGGGGGACGAGTGCATACCTCAACGGCGACGGTGGCGATCATGCCAGAAGTGGATGAGGTGGAAGTGGAAATTGATGCTAAAGATGTAGAAATTAGTACAGCTCGTTCCGGCGGCGCGGGTGGACAAAACGTGAACAAGGTGGAAACGGCGGTAGACTTGTTCCATAAGCCGACGGGGATTCGGGTGTTTTGTACGGAAGAGCGATCGCAGTTGCAAAACCGAGAACGGGCGATGCAGATTTTGCGGGCAAAATTGTATGAAATGAAGCTGCAAGAACAGCAGGATGCGGTGACAGATATGCGGCGATCGCAGGTAGGGACAGGTTCGCGATCGGAAAAAATCCGCACCTACAACTACAAAGATAATCGCATTACCGATCACCGTCTGGGTCAAAACTTTTCCCTTGGAAGTGCCTTAGAAGGCAACATTGAAACCTTAATTCAAGCTTGCATCACTCAAGATCAGCAACTGCGTCTAGAAGAACTTGCCAATCAAACCGTTCAAGCTTAAGAAAACATTCAAAGGAGTATGAATCCAGAGTTGCAGGTAAAAACTGATTCTAATTTATCAGAACTTTACAAGGAAGATTTCTATTTATGGGTACAGACAACAGCGCAGTTACTCAAAGAAAGGCAGCTCGATCGAATCGATTTTGAGAGTGTGATTGAAGAAGTTGAAAGCATGGGGAAGCGAGAGAAAAAGGAGCTAAAAAGCAGGCTGACAACTTTAATTGAACATCTTTTAAAAATTGAATACTGGGAATCTGAAAAAGCGAATAATGCCAGAGGATGGCGACAAACCATCGTTGAGCAGCGCAGGCAAATTCAATATCTATTAGAAGAGAGTCCTAGCCTCAAAGTTTTGTTAATTGAGGTCTGGACTCAGTGTTATGGAAATGCGAGGCAGGATATTATTAGGAAGTATGAACTCGATCCGGAATTATTTCCAGTTGACCCCAAGCTGACTGTAGATAATCTCCTTGATGAAGATTATATTCCAGAGTAAATCCTGAGAGGGGCTACTATTGATTCTCAGTTTTAACCGTTAATACTTGGGGAGGAGTTGCATCAGGGGGATAAATGAGATCAACCTGTACCTGTTGGCGATCGCCGGGAGGCAGGGTTAGCTCTAATAAGGGTTCTCCCCGTTGTCCTCGCTGTTGTACCAAATGCATATAACGTTCCGTCTCTTGTCCCTGGGAATTTCGATGGACAATTCGCACTGTTCCCCGGAAAAAGATCCGCTCTTCTGGAGGCTCTAAAAACATTAACATTCCCTGGGTTCCATCATCTTTTAAGGGCGTTTGCAAAGCGATGGTCACCTTTTGGGCTTGCTGGGTATTGTTATATAAAGGCAACGTCAAATTATACTCGACTCCATAATTGCCATGGCCAAAATAGGCGGTATCCGGATAGCGGGTTAACATGGGAGCGCTTTGGATTTGCCCTGTACCCAAGCGACCGCGATGCAATAAACTCAGACCGTAGGCGATCGCCCGTCCGGGTTCTGGAATCGTTAAATCCTCAGATTGGGGAGTATCCGTTAACGTGGTTGTCCATTGCGATCCCTGGGAAATACCCGCCACGCGACCATAGATAAACCGAGCGGGAAAATTAGTTGTTTTATTGTCAATGGGGGTCGGTCGTAAATCTCGCGGCCCCGATAACGTGCCATTGACCAATAAATTCTGCCATTCTTGCAGGGTCGGTACGCGCTCCGTCCCGTCCGGATTTTTCGGAGAAAGCATGGCTAAATTCGCCACATAAACCGGGCCATCGGTTTCCACTCGCAATAGGGTTGAACGACCATTAGAAGTCGGCAGCACTGTTCCCGCAGGAATGGGAAGATTCATCAGTTGAGTAATTTCCCTCGGTTGAATCACCATCACATCGGGCCAAGTCCCTTGCTTACGACCGCGCAACACATCCCCCGCGGCCCGACTTCCTGGCCCGGAAAAGATGGTTCCTAAGCGATTATCGACCACTGGGGGCAAGTCGATAAAAATCGCATCAGGGCGAGTTAAATAACTGGCTCCTTCCAAAACTCTGAGAGTAATGGGTTTATCCGTGGGGTTATAGATTAAAATCCCTTGAAAAAAGGAACGAATTTCCGCTTGAGTTCTTGCGCGAGAAATGTGATGGGCAAAAATATCAAATCGTCCCTCTAGGGGATAATCCAAGTGGGCTTGGGGATAGCGCATTCCCTGTTTGGGAAACGTGGATAAGAGAATGCCTTCGGTTTTGACCAGTTCGGGACTATTACTGTTAAAGACAGGAACCTGATCGAGTTGACCGGATAGGGGTCGAATTTCAGTGGGTTGGAGGTATTCAAATTGGGGCAAGGGAGGAAGCTTGGGAATTTGTTCAAGGGGATTGAGGCGCTCTGGTGGGGGAAGAGGGGGAGGGGTGGGTGTAGGAGTCGGTTCAGTAGTCGGTTCAGTAGTCGGTTGAGGAGCGCGATCGATCGGTATGGGAGCGGGTTCAGAAGGCGGAATCGGAATTTGGGCGAAAATCAACAAAGAAACTAATGGCAGCATGGGGTTGCGGTAGGGTTAATTAACGATAACTCCAAAGGTGTACAAGGGTTTACTTGATTAGGCGATATTCGGCGATCGCTCCATCAAGTCCCGATTACCAGCACCTGGCGCTCTACATTACTCCCTCGGATCTTGATTGAGATCGGGGAAGTTTTGATCGCTGCTGTCTGGAACTTTTTTCCATTAACCGGATCAAGTTTAAACCTATATGATAGAGAAGTTTGAACATTAAGACCAGATCATGGAAGATACGGCAATGAAACGGATGATAGAACAACCCCAATTCAGATTAGCTCATGGGTTCGCGATACTCCTGGGGAGTCGCTTTGCGATCGCCCTAATTGCCAGCACGGGAGTGGCGATCGCAGGGTTTAGCCTCTCTGCACAAGCAAACCCCAATTCTCTCTGTCGAGGGAATTTTAGTGGCCCAACATTAACCGGTGAAGGGACTTGTACGCTTCCGAGTGGGACTCAGTATCAAGGGCAACTTGTGGAGGGAATTTTTCACGGTCAAGGAACCCTGCGCTTTCGCAATGGAACTCAATGTCAAGGAACCTTCCGCAATGGGAAGTTACAAGGGGATGGGGTGTGTTCGTTTCCGGGACGATATCGCTATGAAGGACAGTTTCAAAATGGCCAGCGTATGGGCCAAGGGGCGATCGTCTTGAGTACAGGAACGCGCTGTGAAGGAACGATGCAGAATCAGCAGTTGAATGGGATGGGGACTTGTGTCTATCGAAATGGCGATCGCTATCAAGGAGCCTTTCGTAATGGTCGTCCTGATGGTCGTGGGTCTCTCAATTTTGCCAATGGAACCCAATGCAGTGGTGCGTTTCAGGATGGGCAATTGAACGGGTTTGGCACTTGTCTTTTTCCCAGTGGCAATCGTTATGAGGGCAATTTTCGCAATGGCATGAAACAAGGTTGGGGCGTGTTTACTTATACCAATGGCACGAAGTTAGAGGGCAACTGGGAAGCGGGAGTGCTGAAACAGTAGGGGCGATCGCTCAGATATAATCAAGCCAGAACGGTGTAATCCACAATATTGCTATGTTTAAAGACATTACGGTTAGTAACTTTCGATGCTTTAAGGACATCAGCATCCCTAACCTAGAGCGAGTGAATTTAATTGGGGGAGTGAACAATGTGGGCAAAACGACCCTGCTAGAGGCGATCGCCCTATCAACCAGCTTAAATTCCCTAGAAACTCCCCTAAGACTCAACTTTGACCGGGGAATTGTCCGTCACCCCAACTTTAATATAGAAGAGATTTGTGAGTGGGTATTTTATGAAAAGCGATCCGATCGTAGTATTAAAATCAAGATCGTCGATCATAAGGATATAAACTCTGATCTGAAGTTAAGCTTGGATAAGGCTTCAACACCCAGAATATTGCCTTTAAGTTTAAGATCTAATACCCGAAAGTTTTTCAAAGACTTAAAATTAGAATTCAAACAAAACAATCAACACTTAGTTTTTACTATTTTTCTGACACTAGACAAAGAAGATGCTAGTGAAATGAGACTAGGCATTGAACAAGAAAGTATTCCCGAAGAAGCGGAAATAGATTTTTTTGATGTCATTTATTTTATCAGTAGTCGAACAAAAATATCTCCCAGTGAGGATGCAGAAAGATTTAGCGATCTAGAAGCCATAAATAGACAGCAGGAAGTCGTCGATATTTTGAGAATCTTAGAGCCAAGATTAAAGCGTTTAGCCATTTTAGTGAATGAGGGAATTCCTATGATTTATGGAGATGTAGGAATGGAATCTTTAATTCCTATTGCCGTAATGGGAGAAGGAATGAGCAGATTACTTTCTATTATTCTGTCGATCATGAGTATTAGTGATGGCATCTTGTTAATTGATGAAATTGATAATGGTATCCATTATTCTGTTTTAGAAAAAGTTTGGCAATCAATTGCCCTGGCAACTCAAAAGTATAATACCCAGATTTTTGCCACTACTCATAGTCGTGAATGTATTCTCGCTGCTCATCAAGCCTTTTCTCAGTTTGAATCCTATGATTTTCGTTATATCAGGCTAGAACGGGAAAAAGATTCTTCTTTGATTAAATCTTTAGTCTACGACCAAGAAACTCTAGGGACTTCTGTAGACCTGAATCTGGAGATGCGTTAATGAGTCAAGTCAGCAAAACCGTAACCTTTAATAAAACAAAGGTAATCCTTGGCGAAGGAAAGGATGAACAATTATTTTTCTCCGGGTTGATCAAGTATTTAGGGCTTGAGGATATTCAGATTGAGAATTATGGTGGAAAAGGAAATTTAAAAAAGTTCTTAAAAACGGTTCCATTAATGCCTGGATTTTCCAGTGTTGTGGCTTTAGGCATCACGGGCGATGCGGATGATTCATTTACCTCTAAATCTCAAAGTATCCAGTGAATGCGTGGTTAGCGAGTCAAGATCAACCAGATAAGCGTTTAGGCGAAGCGGCGAGAGCAGGCTATGTTAAGTGGGAACATCCAGCATTTAGAGACTTGATTGAATTTGTACAAAATCTCTGAAAATTGTAGTGGATTGTTTCAGCTAAAATAGGGCAATAGCTCCCAGTGTTTAGAGGTAATATTAAATCCATTGCCCTGAATGCGGCATTTTTAGCGGCTGATGCCCAGGAACCGGTAAAAATGAGCTATATTCTGGAAGCAACCCAGATGGAATATTTGAAAACTGGGCGATCGCTCACTCGCATGGAAACCCAAGGTTGGGATCTGGGTGTAAGCTGACCAGAGATCAACACATCAACTATGATAGAGGATCATCAATTCGGTGGAAATCGATGATCCAGAGCTTATTCCCTCATGTTCGCCAACAGATTCAATCCTGGTTTACGAAGGCTCAAAAAACAGTTGATCCGGAGGAAGATTTAATTGAGTTACCGGATACTCTCTGGGCGGAGTTAAGCCAACGTCTTGCGTCCTTATCGAGTCCTACAGCTTATCAAACCACGATTCAAGAGGCGATCGCCACTGGGGTGACAACCTGGCAAAAAAATTTAGAGGCAGCCAATCATGTGGTGATTCTCGCTCATCCCGTAGAGGCGATCGCCAAAATCTTACAGGATAGTTTCGCTCATTGGGACTCCCCCCCCGCTTTAGAGATTCTGACTCCCTTCTCTGCTCTCCATCGTCCCCAGAACCCCCTCACCCTGACGCAACGTATCCAACAAGCCCTACAACCCTATCCTCATATCCATCTCAACCCTAGCCAAGAAGCCGATCATTCCCTGGATGTAGACGCACTCGAAGAGCGCCAAACCCTGATTGTGATTCCCTGTTTAGAACAATGTTTCCTGCGATCGATCGGGGGTTGGGAGAGTGTCGAATTACTCCGAGACTTGATGATTCAGAATCCCCAATGTTTTTGGGCGATCGGTTGTAATCATTGGGCGTGGGATTTCCTCGATTTTGTCTGTCAAGTGAGCGCTTATTTTAGTCAGATAGAGACCTTACCCAAACTTGATGCTACTCTACTAGAAGAGTGGTTAAACCCCATCACTCAAACAGTTGTGGCTCCTAAGTTACTCTCTGGAGAAGATGCTGAACCGACCAAAACCTATTGGGAAGCCTTAGCCTCTCAATCATCGGGAGTCAGTCAAATTGCTACTTACTTGTGGTTGCAAAGTTTGCGAATTAAACCCGATGCCGTTCAAGACGATCGAGTTCCTTCCTTGAATAACCCGGAAATGGTTTTGTATGAAACAAAACCTTATTTGCCTAGTTTACCAAGTTTAGAGCCGAGCGATCGCTATTTGCTCCACTCTGTTTTAATTCATGGTTCCATCACCCGCAGCCATCTCGCCCTCAGTTTGGGGGAATCTGAAAGTCAAATTCAGGCAAGAGTACAATGGCTTTTACGCGCCGATCTGCTCGAAGCGAAACAGGGAAGCTTATCTGTGCAACCGAGTCACTATCAAAAAGTGGTTCGGGAACTGAGTAATAATAATTTCTTTGTGGGTAAAGACTAAATGATCGCTATATTTTCTGGGGAGATTCTAGCATTCTTGGCTCAAGTAGAGTCCTCCCCGAATCTCCCGGAGCAACTACTGACGGATTTTACATTACCGAAAATTTTCCGAGCGCTGATCGCGGTGGCGATCGCCTATGGCAGTACCTCCGTAGTCGAAAAACTAACGACCTGGAGTTCCGAGCGAGTCCCTCGCCGGTTCCGACTGCTGATTAAACAATCTGTCCCATTCTGGAAAGGACTAATTTTAATTCTTGTAATTGCCTATCTACTCCGGCTATTTTTCAACCTCTCTGAAGCCAATTTAATCGCCTTAACCGGAACCATTGCCGTTGCCCTCGGTTTCGCTTTTAAGGATTATGTTAGTTCCATTATTGCCGGAATCATTGCCTTATTTGAAGCCCCCTATCGTGTCGGCGATCGCATTCAAATCCAAGACCATTATGGCGAAGTGATAAGCTATGGACTGCGCGGGATTCAGATTCAAACCCCGGATGATAATACAATTACTATTCCCCACAATAAAACCTGGACAGAACCCGTTTCTAATTCTAATGGCGGTCATTTAGAGGCTCAAGTAGCTACGGATTTTTATTTCGATCATGATGTTGATGATGAACGGGTGATCCAGATTCTCTATCAAGCCGCCTACAGCAGCAAATATACACAACTGAAACTTCCCATTGTTGTGGTGATGGAAGAAGAACGTTGGGGCACTAAATTTAAGCTGCGCTCTTATCCCATGGATGCTCGCGATGAATTTATGTATAAAACTGATTTAATCCGTCGAGCCAAACGCGCCTTTGCCCGTTATAGCCTGCCTTATCTCAAGCGATCGCTACATAGCCCAAGAGTAAATACTGAAGTTGGGGAGTCGGATTAGGGTAGGGGGAAGGTTCTGTTATTATACCTCATTACTGTGCAAAGTGCTGTAGGGGATGAGTCAAACCCTGATGCTGGCGTTGGCGATCGCGGAAACTGGCTTCTCGTAATCAAGTTTTAATTTTTAATTTTTGAGTTTTAATTTTTAATTGAGTAGATACAATAGCTGATTAGTGTTTTTAGGGTGATAAACCTATGGGTCGTGCGAAGAAAGTTGTTTTAGCCTATTCTGGAGGGGTTGATACCTCCGTTTGTATTCCCTATCTGATGAATGAATGGGGAGTAGAAGAAGTGATTACGTTGGCCGCAGATCTGGGCCAGGGGGATGAATTAGAACCCATCCGCAAGAAAGCTCTTGACTCTGGAGCCAGTGTATCCTTAGTAGCAGATGGGACAGAAACCTTTGTAAAAGAGTATGGGTTTCCCGCCATTCAAGCCAATGCCCTGTATGAAAATCGCTATCCCTTATCCACCGCTTTAGCTCGGCCGTTGATTGCCAAACTGCTGGTAGAAGCGGCGGAAAAATATGGGGCAGATGCGATCGCCCACGGATGTACCGGAAAAGGCAATGACCAAGTGCGCTTTGATGTAGCCATTGGCGCACTCAACCCCAACATAAAGATCCTCGCTCCTGCACGGGAATGGGGCTTTTCCCGCGAACAAACCATTGAATATGGGGAAAAATATGGCATTCCTGCACCGGTGAAAAAGAAATCTCCCTATAGTCTTGACCGCAACTTATTGGGGATGGCGATCGAAGCCGGAGTGCTTGAAGATCCCTATGCAGAACCCCCCGAAGACATTTATCAAATGACCAAGGGGATCGCCGATACCCCGAATGAACCGGAATATGTAGACATTGGGTTTGAAAAAGGTTGCCCCGTTTCCCTCAATGGTGAAGCGCTCCAGCCGGTAGCCTTAATTACCCAACTCAATCAAATGACCGGAAACCATGGTATCGGTCGCATTGACATGATCGAAAATCGTCTCGTGGGCATTAAATCCAGGGAAATTTACGAAACCCCAGCTCTTCTAGTCCTGATCCAAGCCCACCGTGATTTAGAAAGCTTAACCCTAACGGCTGATGTGACCCAATATAAACGGGGAATTGAGCAAACCTATAGTCAATTGGTCTATAACGGCCTTTGGTTCTCTCCCCTGAAAGCCGCTTTAGATGGCTTTATCACCAATACCCAAGAACGGGTGACGGGTACAGTCCGGGTGAAACTCTTCAAAGGATCGGCCACCATTGTCGGCCGCAAATCTGACAATAGTCTCTATAGTCTAGATTGGGCCACTTACGGCGAAGAAGACGTATTCGATCATAAAGCGGCTGAAGGCTTTATTTATGTTTGGGGACTCCCCACCCGGTTGTGGTCTCAACAAACCAGGGGCTAGAGCGATGGAGAGATGGGGGGATGGGCCTAAAAGCCTACTCCTACAAAAACCCAGTCAAAAGAATCCCCCCATCTTGCCTAGTCATCCAACTGTTGATGAGACTCAATAAAACTTTGTACGCGATCGCGGTAATCTTGCAGTAAACTATCCACCATCTCTGGATCGCAACCATCAGCGATAATATCCACCAGCGCTTCCCCAGCATCGGGCAAAATCAGCACCCAATGGTGACCATCAGAAGAGATGATTTTCACACCATCGACTAACTGCAATTGCTCCGGAGCATGGGTTTCCACCAAATAGCGCATCACTGCCCCCTTAGCCGTCCAAGGACAGCGAATAGTCGTCATCCGATGGGCAATAGGTGGTAATTTCGATCGCATGGTTTCCAAGGCTATTTCCTGTAATTTCAACATCTCCATCAACTTAGCCGTGGCAAACATGGCATCAAAACCGGGATGGAGTTGGGGAAAAATAAAGCCCATATCTCCACTGCCCCCTAACACCACATTGGGATTGGCATGACAGGCTTCCATTAAAGCGGCTGGATTGGCCTTTGTGCGAATCACCCGGCCATCATGGCGATGGGCAATTTCTTCCACAGCACTCGAAGCATGGATGGGAACCACCACCGCTCCCCTAGGATGGGCCGTTAATATCATTTGCATCATCAAAGCGGTGAGCATTTCCCCTCGAATCGCTGTTCCGGTTTCATCAATGAGGATAAATTTTTCGCCATTGGAGGACACTTGTACCCCCATGGTCGCATTCAGGGCAGCAACTACCCGCCCTAACTGATTGAGTAACTCTTCTTGCTCTTCTAAGGAAAGGGGTTTGGGGTTTAAGCTGGCATTGAGAACCACCGCGTCACAGCCAAATTTGGCCAGCAGTTGGGGCAAGACTGCGCCACTAACGGCAAAAGCATAGTCAATGACGATTTTAGAGGACACGGTTTCGATCGCTTCTAAATTGAGATGTTTTTCAAAAGCCGACCTGTAGATTTGCAGAGTTTCCGAGGTATACGTGACCTTGCCGACTTCATACAGGAGTGATCGCCGCATATCCTCTTTGAAGAAACAACCTTCGATTTTCTTTTCCTTAGCCTTAGAAATATTAATCCCCTTATGATCTAGGAATTCAATCAGTAAGGAACTGCCCCGCTCTGGATGCAAACGCACATGAATTCCCCCTTCCACCCCTAGGGTCGGAATCACTGTACGGACGATGGGAATCGCCTTATTTTCCAGGTTTTGCACATCGACTCCCACAGACATCAACCCCGCAACCAGCGATCGCGTCACCATCCGCGAAATGCTTCGTTGATCGCGAGATACGGTGACTTCAGACCCTTGTGGCAAGGTGGAACCATAAGCCGCACCCAGTTTGACTGCTAATTCCGGGGTAATATCAACATTGGCGATACCGGAGACTCCCCGTTGTCCAAACAGGTTACGATGGCCCACATTACCCCAAATGAGATTCAGATTTAAGATCGCTCCCGCTTCAATTCTCTTATTCGGCCATACCCGCACTTGAGGAGAAACCCGCGCTTCTTCGCCAACCGTAGACAGAGAACCCACAATTGCCCCTTCTAACACATGGGCCCGACGGTCGATCCGAGTTCCTCGACCGACGACACAAGCTCTCAGATGGCTTTCATCACCAATAAAGGCCCCATTCCAGATAATCGGCCGCTTTAACGTGGCGTGGGAGCCAATGGTAACATTATCGCCAATAATGGTTCCGGGTTCGATATGCACATGGCTACCAATGCGGCAATTATGGCCAATTAGCACCGGGGGTTCTATATTTACGGTGGGATCGATCGCCGTATTGTCCCCAATCCATAAACCTGGCGATCGGTTCGGGTAAGGGACTTCTAGGTTAATTCGTTTGGCTAAGGCGCTATATTGGCTTTCTCGATAAGCGTCTAGATGGCCAATATCACACCAATAGCCTTCGGCTATATAACCATAAAGGGGTTGGTCTTGGGCCAGGAGAAAGGGAAATAAATCTTTAGAAAAATCTGCTTCTTCTTGGGGCGGTAGATAATCGAGAACTTCCGGTTCTAAGATATAAATTCCGGTGTTAACCGTATCAGAGAATACTTCACTACTGGAAGGTTTTTCTAGAAATCGTTGAATGCGACCATCTCGCCCCGTAATGACCACACCAAATTCTAGGGGATTAGGAACACGGGTTAAAACCAAGGTAGCCATGGCTTTTTTTTGGGTGTGAAAGGCGATCGCCGCCGTTAAATCGAAGTCGGTGATACAATCGCCACTAATGACGAGGAAAGGCGATTTCAATAATTCTGACACATTTTTTACACATCCAGCCGTTCCCAGAGGTTGCTCTTCTTCAACTGCGTAGGTCATTTGAATGCCAAACTCTCGCCCATCTTGGAAGTGATTCCGCATCACATCGGGTAAGTAATAGAGCGTAGTAATCACTTCATCAATGTGATGCTGTTTCAGTAGACGGACAATATGCTCGGCGATCGGTCGGTTAAGGACGGGAACCATCGGCTTGGGAAGCTCACAGGTTAAAGGTCTTAGCCGGGTTCCTGAACCACCCGCCATTAGCACTGCTCTCATAAGACGCTCCTCTAGTTTAGGGAATGGGGAATGGGGAATAGGGAATAGGGAAATTAACTAAACTTAATGATAGTGACGATCAACACTTATACAATTTTGCTAGAACTGTAGCATACTCTCACGATCCTAAACGGAGAGTGGGCCAATGGACTAGATTAGGAGCGGTAACCAGATGAAGCTATTGATTGTGTTGGGACTCGTCGGCTATGCGATCGGGGTTTGGAAGTTTTGGAAGGGCTATTCTCGCACCAATTTTACGCCAGGATTGATGAATAAGGTTCTCCTTTCCCTGGGTTGGCCGGTGTTGGTGTTTAATGGCTCCTATCGTCGCAATTTTAGAAAGGCTTTGAAATAATTAAAATTGGGTAATGGGTAATGGGTAATCGGTAATTGCCTATTCCCCATTCCCTATTCCCTATTCCCTATTCCCTATTCCCTATTCCC
>NZ_JAQOSO010000021.1 GCF_030068505.1 Roseofilum capinflatum BLCC-M114 | reverse complement strand
ACCTAAATTGTGAGATTTAGGAATCACCGTCCTTCTAGGGCGGTGAGGATGTCAACAGCAAACAGGGCAATGATAATATTGGTATCGAGCAAATATCTACCATTCATTGACATCTATCCGATCGCAGTCTTCCTGAATCGCTTTTGCCATCATTTGTAGATCTTCGGCTGGAATTGAACCAGCAAAACGGAGGTGTTTGTATCCTGGTGTTCCAGACGGTTCTGTTTGGATCTCAGCCAGCAGACGAGCGGCGATTCGCTGCGCGATACCTTCGGGAACGCATCCTGCTGATCTTCGGGTAACTGCTTCAGTTGGGCGATCGCCTCTTCCAGTAATTGAGTCATACTCACGCTTCCAATCGATGGCTTTGCCCGTTATTGTAACGAAACTGACTGGATTTATGGCGATCGCCCCTGAAATCCTAAGCCGATTCTAAATGCGTTACCGGAATGACTTCAGTTCTCTCTGGCAATTTGGCTCCGGTTGCCACCTGATGAACTTCATAAAGAATATCGGCTGCATAATAGCGATTACCACAGTTGTCGCAGACTCCAATGGTGACATTCTCCAGGATCACAAATCCATCTCGATGCTTAAATACCTCATGTTTAACCTGTCGAGGCTGAACAGTTCCTTGACAATATTCACAGTTGTATCCGTACATATTTTTAGAGAGTTAGTCTTTCCTGTCAGTTCATAAGGAGTAGACATGACAGGGAGATCGCCCCGCTATCCCTTGGGACATGCCCCCCATTTAAGCATGAGGGGTCATTTTGCCATCAATGATTAGTTGGCCAGGCGTTGTGCGATTTTCATCAATGACCGTAAGGCTTTATTTACGGATTTTTCATTGGGAAATACCTTAGCCACATCAGGATCAAGCCGAACCAAATTATTTCCAGCTTGCTCCTGTTCAGCATATTTACTTTCAACTTTCCCGGCTAACTGGGAAGGATTATGCACTTCGAGTTGCAGGTCTTCATCTATTTTATTGTCAACTTTGGGTTGCAGATCTTCATTCGTTTTCTTCTGCATCAAATTCTTTGATTCCTCACGAAAAGCTTCTAAAACATCGTCTGGATTCGGAGGATTGCCATGATTTTTTATAAACAATCTTTCCAAAATAGCAATGTAAGTTTCTCCAACTAATGCAGTAAGGGTTCCTGCTGTTCCTCCAGCTATTAAACCTCCAGCAATCTGACCGCCAGGAACTAACTTAAGAAGTCCTGTTACAATAGCTCTTCCCGTAAGTGTTCCACCTGCTCCAGTAACAACACTGCCCACAATTGAGCTATAAAAGCTTTCATTGAAAGACAAACCAAAAGTTACTGATATACCAGTAATCATCCCAATCTGAATGGGTATAATACCGAATGCATCCGAGAGTGGGATAGGAATTGCACCTATTCCTACTGCTGCTGCTGTCGCCGCCGCCACTATTACACGGCATTGGTCTTTTTTTAGCTCAATATCTGCTTTTTGAGCAGCCGCGAATGCTCTTCTATGTCCTTCTGGGATAACTTCCATCGTCAAGTTTACAAGTTCATCCAGTCCCTTAGCTTCAAGGATCAATCCATTATCTAGCTCTTCTGGAATTGAGCGCACACGAATCACGTTTTTTGTAAGTGGAAGTTTCTCCTTAACTTTTTCATAAAATGATTCACGTTTTCCCTCATTATTAGGAGCTTTATCCTGTTTTGCTTTTGTGATCACTGCAATGACAGGCATATAGTCAGCCAACATATTGACCAGTTCCTCTTCCGCTTCCTGAACACGACGAGAATCTTCAGAAATGCAAAGCCAGGCAACATGAATATGTTTGTTACGATCGGTTTCTTTACTACGTTTCTTAACCAATGAATATAAAGCCTCTCTAGTCTCGGCAAGAGCCTTCATTTCAAGTCCACGAGTATCAATAATAGAAATCGGAATCCCTTCTTTTTTAATTTCGTTTATGTCTGGAGTTATAGGAGATCCCGACCCAGTAGTTGCAAAATTGCCCTGGAATACCGCATTAATGAGTGTGCTTTTACCAACTCCAGTAGCACCAACGATCACGATGTTGACATGACCACGCTCTTTTACCGCTTTGTCTAAAGACTCTCTAACTAATTTTTCAAAGTCAAATTTTTCAAAGTCAAACTCTTTTGTCATAGTTCAATCCTACTTTTATGAATCGTAAAATAATTCAGTATTTTTTTACATACTGAGTAAGTTGAGTGAATAGTTTGTGATATATTAGCTTAATCGATCACCCAGACTTTCAAGTTATAAGTTAACTTTGTGCCTGCATCGAGCCAGTAGTGGACTCGAACATTGGATGAAGTGGTTTCAGCAACCTTAGCGTCTCCGTGACCACTACCAGGAATAGATGCTTTAGTCTTAGCAATGAAGGGTAGAGAAACATCTCCAAGTTCAGCTAAAGGGATAGGACTCACACTTCTGTTGAACTCAATTCTCGATATTTTCTTGGCATCGTAGGGAAAATCATCATCCCCTTTCTTACCCAACCATTTTGCTTCATGATTGATGGATGAATCTATGGCAAGCCTTTCACTCATTAGCTCATCTACCGAAAAACACTAGGTTCCACTGTCATTGAAGAAAAAGCTCTCCAATCGTAGACTCCCTTGAGGAAGGGAAGTATTCTTTACAGTATAGGATGCTCTTTCAAGTTTGCCTACTTCAAAAAAGGTGAATTTAGTCTATAGTTTGAGCAACTATTTCCCTATTCGTTAGTCTAAAAAAGTTAATTCAAGTTATTTTAAGTTGCAAAAAGGTAAAAAAAGTGATATGGTAGCGGCGAAGTCGTATTGATAAAACGAATGGATGTGGAAGCAATCCTGACATGGGCCGATGAGTTGATGTTGGCTAAAACAGGCACAAGGTTAAGTAGTCTGCAACGAGCTGTGTTGGTTGGGGTTTGGAATCATCAGAAATATAAAGAGATTGCGGATGAATATCACTGTGGCGAAGGGAATGTGAAAATAGTGGCGGGGAACTTATGGAAGTTGATTGGAGAAGAGTTGGGAGAAAAAGTTAATAAGAAGAATTTTCGCGCAACATTGGAGAGGTATTATATTTCCCATTCTAAAATCAACAATTTTGAGAAAAGTTTCAATCAAAATAATATTAATTTTTGTAGCAAAGATTTATACTCTAGAGATCCAACCAAAAACCGCTCCCCTACTTCTAAGGGAACGCAACAACGCCACGATCTCATAGAAGCGCCAGAATACTATCCTCTCAATAATCGCAGCACTGAACTAACCACACTGAAACAGTGGGTATTGGATGAAAAAATCAAGATAGTTACAATTTTTGGATTACCTCGCATCGGCAAAACCACTCTCGCGAGAGCATTGGTAGAAGAGGTTAAAACTCAATTTGAAGCCGTCATCTGGCGCAACTGCACGAATAGTGTAAAACGGGAATCTCTGGAAGATGAAATTATAGACTGTATCGGCAAAAATGAAACGGATAAATCTGCAAAACTCATCCATTATTTGCGCTCTTCTCGTTCCCTGATTATCCTCGATGACTTCCAAGAACTGTTTACTCCGGGTGAGTTGGCTGGGACTTATTTACCTGGATGTGAAAGTTATGGTAAACTCTTAAGAGAAATAAGGCGCTTGCATCACCGCAGTTGCTTCCTTCTCCTCAGTTACGAAAAGCCCACAGAAATTGCCACCTTAGAACGGGAAAACAACCATTGTCTCAGCTTACAATTGGGGAGTTTAGGAACAGCAGCCAAGGAAATCTTGAGCCACCACCAACTCATGGATGAAGAGCGGTGGGAAGAACTGATTCAACGCTACGGAGGTAACCCTTCCTGGCTCAATATTATTGCTTCTACTATTCAGGACTTCTTTAACCGTAGCGTTGATAAGTTCCTATCCTATCCTAACCCCTTTCTGGGCGACCTAGAACCGATATTGCAAGACTATTATCAACGCTTATCCCCCTCGGAAATGACTGTGGTTCAATGGTTAGCCAGTGAAGACACGACCGATATTTTCCACAAACCCAAAGAGTTAGCCTTGTCTGATGCTGAATTCTCGCAAGCAATACATTCTTTAATTAAACGGGGAGTTATTCAGAAAGAGGCGAATGATGATGTGGCCCAATTTATTCTACAACCGACGTTTTCATCTTATATTCATGGTCTATAGAAAATAGATATAATCGCATGACCTATAACTCAGATGATCCTTTTTTTGAGATTTTATGTCAAGACTATAGCAAACCTAAATCAGTTGTGTAATGGCTGCCCCTCATCCCCCAACCCCTTCTCCCGCAGGAGAAGGGGAGCAGAAGTCCCTCTCCCACGGGAGAGGGATATAGGGAGAGGGCATTTCCTGTTGCACAATTCATTGAGACTAGCTATATCCTCGATCATGCCGAAAGAAAATACATTAACCCCTTCTAACCTGGAACTAACCCAACATCACATTATTCAACAGCTACAGCAACTGACGATAGCTTATCAACAGGCAAAATCAGAGCTGCAAAATTTACCCCTTGAATCTTCTGCCGAAGAGTTTACTCAGAAGAAATAGAACTCTTAACTACAGAAATTCGAGGGTATGCCAGTCAAATTAAGTTTACAGGTACGATAGAAAATCCCCAACAAGCCACGGAAATCTTACATCATCGTCGTGTCTTAGAAATTCCGGTGATTACTCAGTTCTATTTCCAGAGGGATATTGAATTGACACACCTGAAATCTTACTTACAAAAATTAGACTACCTGCGATTATTAATCTTGGAGTATTTGCAATTTACAGTGATTTGACTGTCTCCATCCTCATCCTCAAGTAAATCAGCAATCAGATCGTCCACCGTTCCTCGTTTAGCAGATCCTTGCTTAAATTCTTGCTTCAGCGCTTCAGTATTAGCAGCAATTTCTAAGCGCCGTTGTTCGATTCTTCGCTTGCGGATTAACTCGAATAAATAATCTTGCTCTTCAATAGATAACTGTTCGATGGAATCAATTAATTCTTGTAATTTCATAGATTTAACTTAAATAAATGAGTCGCGTTCATGTCGGTGAGAGCCGAAACATTTGTCCCTCATCCCCCAACCCCTTCTCCCACAGGAGAAGGGGAGAAAAGTCCCTCTCCCGTGGGAGAGGGATTTAGGGAGAGGGCATTTTCAACTCACAATCTAAAGGCTACATCTTCAGGCATTTGTCCTAAATGGTAGATCTATTCGGATTGCACTGACAACTGGATGGAGAAGATAACGTTTTCCATGGATTGTAGGATCTGCGTAGAGATAAGGCGTGCCTTGTCTCTACCGGTTTCCAACGATTCTAAGGATATGATTTTAGGTACGGTTGTGGAGTGAGGAATTGATGCTGTCATTATTTTATGTTTCGTTGTTGGGCGCTGGGATTTTTGCCAGTGCGAATGCGCTTCCGGTTAAGGCTTGTGAGAATGGGTTAACTGAAGTTTGTCCATCAAGCCTGACAAGATCCCCCCAACCCCCCTTGGAAAGGGGGGCAGTCAGGCAAGTCCCCCTTATTAAGGGGGATTTAGGGGGATCGAGGATTCCCACTCAAGGGAATCAGATCATCATTAATGGTCAAACTTTACCCATTGCTTGGAAACAATGGCGGGAGAATAATCAAGTACGGATTGCTATTAGTGATGTGGGTTTGGGGTCTGGTTTTGGGGTAGAGTTGCTGAGTACCTCGAATCCTGCTCTACAACCGATTCAGTGGTATGGAGTGCCAGGGCAAACTCGGTGGACGCTTCCGGCTCAGGTAGGGGCGAACGGCCGTTCTCCCCTACATTCCATACGGTATGTGGAGGTGACGGAGTGGGTGCAAGAATTGGGATGGCGGATGGTTCCCCAGGGGAATGTGCTGAGGGTGGAAACGGCTTCGAGTCAGGTTTTGGGGATGCGTCAGGGGAAACAAACTTGGGGCGATCGCCTCGTCATCGCTCTGAACCAAGAAACTCCCGTACAAGTTAACCATGCTCCCGGAAAGACAACCATCACTCTTGGTGCAGTGGCTTCTCCTGCTCTCTTCGATGCCTTTGAATCTAAGGCAGGGAATGCGGTTGATAGCATCAAGTTTACCCCTGAATCAGGGCGCACGAAAATCGAAATCAACCTGAAAACCAAACAAGTTCGCCCCCAAATTCTGACTCTGAATGCTCCCTATCGGTTGGCGATCGATTTTCGTTTAGATGCGACGATTCCGGCTAAACAAATTCAATGGGCTTCAGGGATTCAATGGCGACAACAAACCGTGAGCCTCGGATCGTCTGAATTTCCGGTGTTTTGGCTGCAAATTGACCCCCGAAATCCTCAGATCCAACTGCGTCCTATTCGCACGAATAGCCAAGGGGCAGCCGGGACTTCTCCCTTAGTGACTTTAGCCCGTCAATCTCAAGTGGCAGCCGCCATTAATGCCGGATTTTTTAATCGTAATAATCGCTTACCCTTGGGAGTTATTCGCGACAATGGGGAATGGATTTCCGGCCCGATTCTCAACCGGGGGGCGATCGCCTGGAACAACCAAGGACAATTCCTCATCGATCGCCTCACCCTCACGGAAACCCTCACCACCCAAACCGGCCAGTATTATCCCATTCTCTACCTTAATAGCGCCTATCTGCAACCGGGATTATCCCGCTACACCTCTGCTTGGGGAACCACCTATACCCCACTGACCAATAATGAAACTATTCTTTCTGTAAACGGCGATCGCATCCTCAGCCAAACCCAAGCCCCCCAAGCCGGAGTTGGACAAATTCCTATCCCTCCCCAAGGATATCTCCTCGTCCATCGCGGCCAAACTCCCCCACCCTCGATTCCCCCAGGAAGCCCTGTTCAACTACAAAGGCGCTCATCTCCCGATCTCACTAACTATCCCTTCACCCTAGGCGCTGGCCCCCTCTTGGTCAAAAATGGTCGTATCGTTCTCAATGCGGAGAGCGAGACTTTCAGCCAAGCCTTTATCCGACAACAAGCCTCTCGCAGTGCGATCGGTATCACCCAAAACGGACAACTGATCATCGCTGCCGTCCATGACCGCTCCTACGGCAAAGGCCCCACGCTCACCGAAATCGCCCAAATCATGCAACGTCTCGGTGCAGTCGATGCCCTCAATTTAGATGGGGGCAGTTCCACCGGACTTTATTTAGGAGGAGAATTATTAGACCGCTCTCCCCGCAGTGCTGCGCGTATTCATAATGGCTTAGGCATCTTTCTGCAACCTTAATTGAAATTACCCCTCATCCCCCTACACAGAAAGGGCAACAAGATGACACTCAACAGCAAAGATTGTTATGGTTAGCGAAGGGGAACTCTTCTCCCCTTATCGATTCTGCAACCCAAGATTTCTAACCTTCTACGGAGAAAAATCAATCATGGTACAAGCTACAGAACGCCCAACCGTTAACTCAGACAAAGATCAAGACTCCCTTCCTAAGTCTTCTCCCTCCTCCAGTGGACTCTGCGAAGTGGGAGAACGCCCTTGGGGAACCTATACGGTATTGGAAGAAGGACAAGGCTATAAAATTAAACGCATCGAAGTAAAACCCGGTCATCGCCTGAGTTTACAGATGCACCACCACCGCAGCGAACATTGGATCGTGGTTTCGGGTACGGCAAAAGTCGTCTGTGGCGATAAAGAAATCATGGTGTACCAATACCAATCGACCTATGTTCCCCAAGGAAACTCCCATAGGTTGGAAAATCCGGGAGTGATTCCCTTGGTGCTGATCGAAGTGCAAAATGGGGAATATTTGGGTGAAGATGATATTGTCCGCTTCCAGGATGACTATGCCCGCAGTAACGGCAAAGAGAGTAAAGTTTAAATTAGAGATACCCCCCCAAATGAATCATCAACTGTTGCCCTCATCCCCCTACCCCCTTCTCCCAAGGGAGAAGGAGGAAAAGTCCCTCTCCCTTGGGAGAGGGATTTAGGGAGAGGGCGTTATATCCATTGGAAATAGGATAAACTGATAGACGTTTAAAGGGCATTTCCCATGATTCATTTAACCCCTGCTGCGGCCACAGAATTAAAACGCTTGCAAAGCCGATATCCCCAAGCTAAACCTTGGGTGCGTTTTGAGGTGCAGACAGGGGGATGTGCAGATTTTAGCTATGAGATCCGGTTTGACTCGGAAAAACAGGAGACTGATCAGGAGTATGCGTATGAGGCGATCGCCATCATCGTTGATCCAACCCAACTCCCTTATCTCGATAACCTAAAAGTCGATTACTCTGATGATTTGATGGGTGGAGGATTTCGTTTCCATAATCCCAACGCCACCCAAACCTGTGGTTGTGGTCAATCCTTTTCCCTTGACTCCCCCTCAAACTAGAAGGATTAAGACCTAAAAGGATTGACAAAAGGTATCTTTATTTGGTAAAGTCAAAAATTGTCGTCAAAGTTGAACCAGAGACGGTTTATAGCAAACCTCCGTACCTTATGCCAACGATCCAACAACTCATTCGTACTGAACGTCAGAAAATAGAACGGAAAACCAAGTCTCCGGCCCTAAAAAGCTGTCCTCAGCGCCGTGGAGTCTGCACCCGTGTTTACACTACAACGCCTAAAAAACCCAATTCAGCCCTGCGTAAAGTAGCCCGTGTACGCTTGACCTCCGGGTTTGAAGTAACGGCCTATATCCCAGGAATTGGGCACAACCTTCAAGAACACTCCGTTGTCATGATTCGCGGTGGACGGGTGAAGGACTTGCCTGGTGTAAGATATCACATTATCCGGGGAACGCTGGATACCGCAGGCGTAAAAGATCGGCGGCAAGGTCGCTCCAAGTACGGAGCTAAACGGCCCAAATAGCGGACTAACAACGGTTTAATCGATCCCCTCTATCTATTGATTGGATTAACACCAACCGTTATAGCTTCCTAGTTATTGTAACGCTGATCGTGTAGATTTATACTGTAAACCCATTATTCAATTCTCAAACCTAAACCTATGTCTCGTCGAGGAGTATCTCATCACCGTTCTGTCCCTCCAGACTCGGTATACAATAGCCGCTTAGTCAGTATGACGATTCGGCGGATCATGGAGAGTGGCAAAAAATCCTTAGCCTCTCGCATCCTGTACGATGCCTTCAAGATTATTGAAGAACGTACCGGTTCGGATGCGTTGAACCTATTTGAAAAAGCCATTAAAAATGCCACTCCCTTAGTCGAGGTGAAAGCCAGACGGGTAGGTGGAGCAACCTATCAGGTTCCTATGGAAGTGCGTTCAGATCGGGGAATAAGCTTGGCTCTGCGTTGGTTAATCCGGTTCTCCAGACAGCGTTCTGGCAATTCCATGGCCATGAAATTAGCCAATGAACTGATGGATGCGGCCAACGAAACCGGGAACACCATTCGTAAGCGAGAAGAAACTCATCGCATGGCTGAAGCGAACAAAGCATTCGCCCACTATCGCTACTAAGGCATCCAGCCCACTATTCTGGGAAACTAAAGCCCTAAATCTTTAGCTCAAGGCCAATCAACTGAGCCAAGTCTAGTCTAAAACCGATTTAGACTAGATTTCTTCAGGAAGTCTTAAACGTTTGTCTTAAAAAAAGTATACAATTCTAAAAGAGCAGAAAAATAACCAATCAAGACTGCTTTTCAAGACCAAGGAGGTATCTGTGGCACGAAATATCCCGCTGGAGCGAATTCGCAATATTGGCATCGCTGCCCATATTGATGCGGGCAAAACAACAACAACTGAAAGAATCCTGTTTTACTCAGGCATCGTTCACAAAATTGGTGAAGTGCATGATGGAACAGCAGTAACGGACTGGATGGCCCAAGAACGGGAACGGGGAATCACCATCACAGCAGCCGCCATCAGTACCAGTTGGAAAGACCATCAAATCAACATTATTGATACTCCAGGTCACGTGGACTTCACCATTGAAGTCGAGCGTTCCATGCGGGTATTAGATGGTGTAATTGCCGTATTTTGTTCAGTTGGGGGCGTTCAACCCCAATCAGAAACCGTATGGCGACAAGCCGATCGCTATAAAGTGCCCCGGATTGTTTTCGTTAACAAAATGGATCGCACAGGAGCGAACTTCTTCAAGGTATACGAACAAATTAAAGATCGTCTCCGGGCCAACGCTGTCCCCATTCAAATTCCTATTGGATCAGAGAGCAATTTTAGAGGTATTGTAGACTTGGTGCGAATGCGTGCCAAAATCTACACGAATGATATCGGTACAGATATTGAAGAAACCGAAATTCCCGAAGAAATTCTGGAACTAGCAGAAGAGTATCGTGCCAAGCTTATTGAATCCGTAGCGGAAACCGATGATGCTCTGACCGAAAAATATTTGGAAGGGGAAGAGCTAACGGAAGAAGAAATCCATGATGCTCTGCGTAAGGGAACCATTAACGGGACAATCGTTCCCCTGCTGTGTGGTTCTGCCTTCAAGAACAAAGGAGTACAATTGCTCCTCGATGCCGTAATCGACTATATGCCTGCTCCCATTGACGTGCTGGCGATTCAAGGAACCCTACCCGATGGTACGCCTACAGAACGCAAAGCCGATGATGAGCAGCCCTTCTCTGCCCTAGCCTTCAAAATCATGTCTGACCCTTATGGTCGCTTGACCTTTACGCGGGTCTATTCAGGCGTGCTGAAAAAAGGCAGCTATGTCATGAACTCGACCAAGGGCAAGAAAGAGCGGGCCTCTCGGTTGATTATCCTCAAAGCAGATGAGCGGATTGAAGTCGATGAGCTGCGATCGGGTGACTTAGGCGCAATCCTGGGTCTGAAAGACACCACGACTGGAGATACCCTCTGTGATGACAGCTCTCCAGTAATTCTGGAATCTCTGTACATTCCAGAACCGGTGATCTCCGTGGCAGTAGAGCCGAAAACCAAGCAAGACATGGAGAAGCTCTCCAAAGCCCTCCAATCCTTGTCTGAAGAAGACCCCACCTTCCGAGTCAGCGTTGATCCGGAAACCAACCAAACCGTAATTGCCGGTATGGGAGAACTCCACTTAGAAATTCTCGTAGACCGTATGCTGCGGGAGTTCAAAGTGGAAGCCAATGTAGGTGCGCCCCAGGTGGCTTATCGGGAGACCATCCGTAAAGCGATCAAAGCTGAAGGTAAATTTATCCGCCAAAGTGGGGGTAAAGGTCAATACGGCCATGTGGTGGTTCAAGTCGAACCAGGTGAACCGGGTAGCGGCTTTGAATTTGTCTCCAAAATTGTCGGTGGATCTGTACCCAAAGAGTACATTGGCCCTGCTGAACAAGGGATGAAAGAAGCTTGCGAGTCTGGCATCCTGGCTGGATACCCCGTGATCGATCTCAAGGTCACCTTAGTCGATGGTTCATTCCACGAAGTAGACTCTTCGGAAATGGCCTTTAAGATTGCTGGCTCTATGGCCATTAAAGAAGGCGTGACTAAGGCATCTCCCGTTCTCCTGGAACCCACAATGAAGGTAGAGGTGGAAGTTCCTGAAGACTTCCTCGGAGATGTGATGGGAGACCTAAATTCCCGTCGCGGCCAGATTGAAGGGATGGGTTCTGAAGACGGTCTGAGCAAGATCTCGGCTAAAGTTCCTCTGGCAGAAATGTTTGGTTATGCCACGGATATTCGCTCCAAAACTCAAGGACGCGGAATTTTTTCCATGGAATTTAGTCAGTATGATGAAGTTCCTCGGAATGTGGCAGAAGCCATCATTGCCAAGAGCAAGGGAGAGTCATAAAATCCACTAGGACAATTAGAGTTGGTGAGAGTTGAGGAATCAACGCTATCAACTCTAATGTCCTGGATCTCATCCCTTGACTGTCCTGACTGACGGTCAGAAAACGTTTACTTCGTCTTTTATCTAGTCAACATTAGGCACAATTAATTAGTTATGGCACGCGAAAAATTTGAACGGACAAAACCTCACGTTAATATTGGTACGATTGGTCATGTTGACCATGGTAAAACGACCCTGACTGCGGCGATTACCATGAGCTTGGGAGCGGCTGGCCAAGCCAAAGCCAAAAACTACGAAGATATCGATGCTGCTCCAGAGGAGAAAGCGCGGGGAATTACCATTAATACGGCTCACGTGGAATATGAAACGGGTAACCGCCACTATGCCCATGTGGACTGTCCTGGACATGCTGACTATGTGAAAAACATGATCACTGGGGCAGCGCAAATGGATGGTGCGATTCTGGTGGTTTCTGCGGCGGATGGCCCCATGCCTCAAACCCGCGAGCATATTCTTTTGGCTCGCCAGGTGGGTGTTCCTAACTTGGTGGTGTTCTTGAATAAGAAAGACCAAGTGGATGATGAGGAATTGTTAGAACTGGTGGAGCTGGAAGTCCGCGAGCTTCTGAGTGATTACGAATTCGATGGTGACAATATTCCGATTGTTTCAGGTTCAGCCCTGAAAGCTGTAGAAGCTATGGTTGCCGATCCGAAGACGGCACGGGGTAAGGATGCTTGGGTGGATGCCATTTGGCAGTTGATGGATGAGGTGGATAGCTTTATCCCGACTCCAGAGCGGGATGTGGATAAGCCTTTCTTGATGGCAGTCGAAGATGTGTTTACCATTACCGGTCGGGGAACGGTTGCCACCGGACGGATTGAGCGGGGTAAAATCAAGCTCAATGAAGAGGTGGAAATCGTTGGCATTAAAGACACTCGGAAAACGACGGTGACGGGTGTGGAAATGTTTAAGAAATCTCTGGAAGAAGGGATGGCTGGTGATAATGCTGGTCTTCTGCTTCGGGGAATGAAGAAAGAGGATATTGAGCGGGGTATGGTGTTGGCTAAACCCGGTTCGATCACCCCTCATACTGAGTTTGAAGCTGAAGTTTATGTGCTGAAAAAAGAAGAAGGTGGCCGTCATACTCCCTTTTTCTCGAACTATCGTCCTCAGTTTTATGTGCGGACAACGGATGTAACCGGTACGATTAAGTCCTTCACCGCAGATGATGGTAGTACTGCCGAGATGGTGATGCCTGGCGACCGGATTAAAATGAACGTGGAATTGATCAATGCGATCGCCATTGAACAAGGAATGCGTTTTGCTATCCGTGAAGGGGGCCGTACTATCGGTGCGGGTGTGGTCGCTAAGATCCTTAAATAGCTGGGTCTGAGTCCCCCATTCATCTGGATTAAACCCTTCCCTCAGTGAACCCTAAACTCATGGGGAAGGGTTTCTCTCTCAAAACTTTCACAGAACCTTGACAAGTGTAAATAATCATGGCAACTCTACAACAACAAAAAATCCGTATTCGTCTGAAAGCATTCGATCGCCGTCTCCTGGATACCTCTTGTGAAAAAATTGTCGATACGGCTAACCGCACCAACGCCACAGCAGTTGGCCCCATTCCTTTACCCACGAAACGCAAAATCTACTGTATCCTGCGATCGCCCCACGTGGATAAAGACTCGCGGGAGCATTTTGAAACCCGTACCCACCGTCGCATTATTGATATTTACCAACCTTCCTCTAAAACCATTGATGCTCTGATGAAACTCGATCTGCCGGCTGGAGTTGATATCGAAGTGAAGCTTTAAGCTTGTTTTCTTTCCCCTTCCCTGGTTAAGGATCGATCCTGAAGATTGAGGTTAGGTTTTTGCAGCCTCGAACAATGCGATAGACTAAAAGATGTTTGTGCTATTTCCAGGTCTTTCTTTAGAGTCTCCAGCATAGGAAAATCACCATGACATCTTCTTCATCGATCGCCGTGCGAGAATTGCCTCTGTTTCCCTTACCAGAAGTCGTCCTCTTTCCAGGGAGACCCCTACCCCTACATATCTTTGAATTTCGGTATCGGATGATGATGAATACCGTGCTTCAAACGGATAGTCGGTTTGGGGTGTTGATGTGGGACCCGCTCAAAAATGAAGCCGTTTCCGTGGGTTGCTGTGCAGAAATTGTTAATTATCAACGCTTACCCGATGACCGGATGAAGATCCTTACCCTAGGACAACAACGGTTTCGGGTTTTGGAATATGTACGAGAAAAACCCTATCGCGTAGGGTTGGTGGAATGGATCGAAGATCAACCGACCGATCGCGATTTGAGATCCTTAGCGACTCATGTGGAACAACTGCTTCAAGATGTGGTTCACCTATCCTCTAAATTAACAGGTCAGGACATTGAATTACCCGACAATATCCCGGCATTGCCCACTGAATTATCTTACTGGGTCGCGAGTAACTTGTATGGTGTGGCAGCAGAACAACAAGCCTTATTAGAAATGCAAAATACCGCCGAACGATTGGAGAGGGAAACAGAAATTCTTACCTCGACTCGTAATCACTTAGCGGCTCGCACTGTGCTTAAAGATACGTTTAAGGAATAAGTAATGAGTAATGAGTAATGAGTACACCTCAGAACATCATAGAACTGTGGTATAGCGTTTCTCTCTTCTATGGAGTACAGCTTGAAGGCTAGACCCTAAGCAATACAAGCTATTCCCTATTCCCTATTCCCTATTCCCTAGCGCGAAGCGCTATAAATATCGGTAACGGTATAGCTACCGAATATTTTTAACACATCGGTGTACTCTTCGAGTTGTTGAAGGGTGCTTTGGATGCTGGGTTCTCTAGCATCAACTTCAATATCAATAAAAAATAAATATTCGCCCAGCGATCGCTTGGTGGGACGAGATTCGATGCGGCTTAAGTTAATTCCTTGACGGGCAAAAATTTCCAGGGGTTTGACCAACACTCCCGGAATATTGGGTAAACTCAAGGCGATCGAGGTATGGGTTTTGGGTTGGGAGGGTTCATTTAACTTCACATCAGCACCTGTAGAGGTCATGACCCAAAAGCGAGTACAGTTATCTGGATGATCGTTAATGGGATAGGCTAATACGGGAACTTGATAGAGTTTTGCTGCTCGTTGGGAAGAGATCGCCGCGATGGGTCGATCGGGCTGAAGATACTGAATGGATTCTGTGGTGGAGTTAGTGGGAATTAATTCAACTCCCGGTAAATGTTGTTCTAACCACTCCTGACACTGGGCTAAGGCTTGGGGATGGGAATAGACGGTTTCAATGGCTGATAAATCGCTTACCTGAGAGAGCAGTCCATGGGTGATGGGTAACACATAAGCTTGCTGAATTTCTAAACCCTCTAATTGCCATACACTATCGAGGGTCATGGGAACGCTCCCTTCAATGGAGTTTTCTACTGGGGCGATCGCCACATCGGCCTGCTGTTTAGCTACGGCCTGTAAGGTTTGGGCAATACTGGGATAGGGACGCAACTGACCCTCATAACCCTGAGCTTGAAGCTGTTGACAACAGGCGATCGCCGCTGCTTCCGAATAAGTTCCTCGCGGCCCCAAATAAGCAATAATAACCATGATTTCTCCTGATTTCATCGTGGATCGTTAGAATTATTGAGGTTAGTCCATAAAAATTAACAATTAAATATCAATTATTCATACACAACACGGTATGATATCCGCAACTTAAATCCAGCATTTACAGTTCCAGAATCCCTCTCTATCTAATAGAGGGCGTTTTTTCATGGTCTAGCCACCAGCTAGAATCTTGAGAATTTTGTAAAATATATTTACATTTGCAGATTAACTCCCAATCTATGACCACCCAATTTAGCGCCACCCAATCGGTTAACCTCAATGTTCCTCATCAGCCTATTCCCATACAGCATTACCTACGGCAACCGAAACGTCTTGTCAATGCCTTAACCGCCCAAAGTCAAATTGAACATTTAAGTGACGAGCTGTTTCGCTTAAAAATGCGCCCTCTCACCTTCATGATGTTTACCTTCCAGCCTACGGTAGACCTCAAGGTTTGGGCCGATAGTCACGGAAATGTACAATTGCAATCAGTCAATTGTCATATTCGAGGCATTGAATATATTAATCAACGGTTTCATCTGGACTTAAAAGGAAAACTTTGTCCCCAACAGAGTGGCGATCGCACTACTCTTCATGGAAAAGCCAACTTAACGGTACAAGTAGAACTTCCTCCTCCCTTAAACCTCACGCCCTCCTATATCCTAGAAAACACGGGCAATGGATTACTTAGAAGTGTCCTTTTAACCATCAAACAGCGTTTGATGCATCAACTCTTGTCAGACTATCGCCACTGGGTACAAAACAGCCAAAATACAGAAGCTGAAAATTCTGGCAACCTGGAAGCCTTAGTTAATCCCTATCAGGCCTAAAGAGGAGGGGTTGACCGAAGGTCAAAAAGCTCCTAATATTTATAAGGGCAAAATTTATTCGGTCAAGAATAACTTGACCCTTAAATGTTCCCTTAGAATTCATGGGTTAAAAAAGGCATGAGAGAAAAATTTGCTCTTGAGTTTAAATTGCACGAACACAAGTTCGGCTTATCAGCAAATGTCTATGAGTATCTGAACCAATATTGCACTGACAGTCAATTTAAACCAGAGTTCAAAAGAAGATCCCATCTGTTTGTTCCTCTGAATAAGCCTCGATACTTAGAAAAAATTGGTAACAATGAAGTCCCTGCCGATGGCTTTATCTGGGACTTAGAAGACAGCATTCCGGCAGACCAAAAGCAAGTTGCAAGAGATAGCATTGCCAACCTCCCCCCCAAGCCCAGAATCGTTGAGTATAACGTCAGAATTAATGTTGGGGAACCCCAGGAGTTAGAAGAAGACATCAAAGCGATCGCTCAATTTCCCTTTGATTCCGTCACCCTGCCCAAAGGAGAATCGGGTGACCAAATTGCCCGACTGATGGAGGCAATTGGAGAGGACAAAAACTACATCGTTACCATTGAGACGATCGCCGGTCTCAAGGCCATAGACGACATCGCCAGAGTTCTCAGAAAAGGCCGAGATGCACTAGGTTTTGGGGTAGGCGATATGTCAACTGACCTAGGTGTAGATCGAATATCGACCTGTGAAAGTCCTTTATTCCAACAAATTTTAGGTACAATTGCCCTCACGGGAAAAATACACGGACTGGCATTATTTGACAGCGTTTCGGCCAAATTTAACGATCCTGAAAGTTCTCGCAAAGAAGCCGAATTATCCCGTTATATCTACGGTTTTACTGGTAAAAAGTGCATCAATCCCAAACAGTTAGAATTGATTAATTTAGTCTATTCCCCCACAATTGCAGAGATAGAAGAAGAGCTAGAAACTCTAGAATCATTCTTGGGCGGCGCTAAAACTAACGCTCATGTGGTCGGTGGCGAGTATAAGGGAATGCCTGCTTTTAAGGCAGCCGATCGCCAAATCAAAAAATACTTGAGGCAAGGGTATTTAGCGCCCATACACTTTTAACGGTTGAAATATGACTCAAATCAATTTAGACGGTAAAGTAGCCTTGGTGACTGGATCGAGCCGCAATATCGGGCGGGCGATCGCCTTGGAATTGGGGAAACAGGGCGCTTCTGTCGCTATCAACGCCCGTACCAGTGCCGAAGAAGCCCAATCTACAGCTCAAGAAGTAGAAGCTTTAGGAGTAAAGGCTATCTCCGTCCTAGCCGATGTTGCGGATGAAAACCAAGTCCAGGCTATGGTAAAACAGGTATTGGACGAATTCGGTCGCATCGATATTCTGGTCAACAATACCGGACTGCGGCGATCGCGCCCCATAACCGACATGACCACAGAAGAGTGGCGCAGCGTTCTCGGAGTCAACCTAGACGGCCCCTTTTTCTGCTGTCGGGCAGTAGTACCCAGTATGCTCGCTACTGGGTGGGGTCGGATTATTAATGTATCAGGACTCAATGCCTTCATCGGTAGAACCGAATGGTCTCACGTTTGTGCCTCGAAAATGGGAGCGCTGGGTTTGACCAGAGCGTTAGCAGTGGAATTAGCCACACAAAAAATAACAGTCAACCACATTGTTCCCGGACTCATAAACACGAGCCTTGGTAGTTCCACAGATGAAAAAACGGTAAAACGGATCGCCACTGTCCCTCAAGGACGCTTGGGATTGCCCGAAGAAATTGCCAATATGTGCGTCTTTTTAGCCTCAGATGCAGCAAGTTTCATCACCGGTCAGACTCTTCACGTCAATGGCGGAGCGCTACGATACTAACATTTTTAGTTTATCAACAATACGAAAGTGAAAATTCATCAAGTCCGAACCTATCCATCTAAAGAGTATCTTCCCCGCGAAGATCAACTGGCCTGGAAAATTGCCGCCGTAGCATCCGATCCCGTTGTAGTAGAAGACAACGTTGTTGAGATGATCATCAACCGCATCATCGACAATGCTGCTGCTGCTTGTGCTGCACTCAATTATCATTCAGTCCAAACCGCCCGCGCTCAAGCCCTCGCTCACCCACGCACGGGTGGCGCGACCCTCTTTGGCGTTCCCCCAGAAACAAAAGTCTGTGCGGAATGGGCGGCTTGGGCCAATAGCGTCGCAGTTAGGGAACTCGACTTTCATGATACGTTCCATGCCGCAGATTACTCCCACCCTGGAGATAATATCCCTTCGATTATCGCAGCCGCTCAACAATGCGGTTGTGACGGTATGGCTCTGACGCGGGCGATCGCAACCGGCTATGAAATTCAGATCGATTTAGTTAAAGGCATTTGTCTCCACGAACACAAAATAGACCATATCGCTCACTTAGGGCCGTCCGTAGCTGCCGCAATTGGTACTCTCTTAGGATTAGATACAGAAACCATTTATCAAGCCGTTCAGCAAGCCGCCCACACCACCATCACCACCAGGCAATCTCGCAAAGCCGATATTTCTAGCTGGAAAGCTTACGCTCCCGCATTCGCAGGTAAAAATGGTCTCGAAGCCGTCGATCGCTGCATGAGGGGAGAAGGTTCACCATCCCCCATTTACGAAGGCGAAGACAGTATTATTGCCTGGATTTTAAGCGGCCCCGATGCCGTTTATCACATGCCCCTACCCGAACCAGGGGAACCCAAGCGAGCCATTCTCGAATCCTATACCAAAGAACATTCTGCGGAATATCAAGCCCAAGGACTGATCGATTTAGCCTTTCGGATGGGAGAAAAAATTGATGACTTCGAGAAGATCAAAGAAATAGTCATCCACGGCAGCCATCAAACCCATTATGTTATTGGTACGGGTTCCGGAGATCCCCAGAAGATGAACCCCAAAGCCACGCGGGAAACCCTAGACCATTCGATTATGTACATCTTTGCCGTTGCCCTGCAAGATGGACGCTGGCATCACTTTGACTCTTATACCCCAGAACGCGCTCAACGGGAAGATACCGTTCGTCTTTGGCAGAAGATACGCACCCTAGAAGACCCAGAATGGACGCGACGCTATCACAGCCGCGATCCCAAAGAACGAGCCTTTGGCGCTCGCGTTGAGATTTTCTTTACGGATGGCTCTAAACTTGAAGATGAACTCGCCGTTGCCAACGCCCATTCCTACGGCGCACGACCCTTTCAGCGTCCCAATTATATTCGCAAATTCGAGATGCTCACTGAGGGAATTATTGCACCTAAAGAGCAGAAAGATTTCCTCGAATTGGTGCAACAGTTACCGAAACTAGCTCCAGAGGATTTAATGAAGCTGAATTTAATCGCATCTCCGGGCTATCTGATCGAAAATACTGCTCCAGGAATTTTCTAATACCCTAGTGCTAAAGCTTTGGGCAAAAGGGAGTAGTGGACTGTTTCAGCTAATTTGATGCATTGGGGGAGTGCGTAGCGTAGCGTGTCCGCAGGACAAACGTCTCGCTCGCTAGGGAAAACAACAGCGAGCAAGATGCTCGCACTCCCCAGAGTAGGGACAGAAAATTGTTCGCCTCTACTATAGTCAATTTGAATAACAATGAGACATTATGTAGGTCAATTTGTAAGGTGGGCAGTGCCCACCCTACTAGACCGGCAAGCTTAAAACTGTAGGTTGGGTTGAACGAAGTGAAACCCAACTTTCGTCAGACGGGTGTTGGGTTTCGTTCCTCAACCCAACCTACACTCTTACCCCCAATTTTAAGCTTGCCGGTCCAGTAGCGCAAATAAATAGATTTGATGTTACCCTTGTTAACCCAACTAAGTTGTATTGGTTTTTTTATCTGCGATCGAAAGGTTGAAGATATAAATTCCTAATAAAATCAACATTTGCCTGGTAATTTGTATGGCTAAGACCATCCCCGTATCACCGCCTAACTGATTAGCGGTGGCAATCATTGCTTCTATTCCTCCAGGGGTAAACCCTAAAATTGCGGTGACAATGTTGATGTTAGTGAGGCGATGAAATTGATAGCCAATGACCATGCAAGATAACATCAGGACGATCACTAGCAGAATTTCTAGTAATACGGCTTTCCAAAGTTTGCGGACTGTTTGCCAATCAAATTTCCAGCCAATGGAGAGTCCGACTAAAATTAAGGCTATAATCCACAACCAATGAGGGACAAAGAATAAGTTGGGCGCAGTCCAAAATAATAATAGCCCTAATAAAAAAGCGCCTAAAAATCCAGTGGTAGGGAGCTTAAGCCACTGACCTAGGACAACGCCTAAAATACCGCATATGCCCAAGACGGGTAAATTGAGAACCATGGGTAGGGTAGCTTCGTTAACGGTTGAGAGTGTAGTGGTTATGGGTTCTACTGCATCATCGGAAAAAATTAATAAAGTTAACGTGGGTATAGTCAGGACAACAATAACCATACGGATATATTGAAGCAGGGTAACGGTTATGGGTTCTGCCCCAAACTCTTCGCTGATCATGGCTAATGTACCCGCAGAACCAGGAATGGCTCCCAAAAAACTGCTTAATTTATCGACTCCTGTCCATTTCCACAGCAGGTAACCGTTGAACATACTTAAAGCACCCGTGATCAAAATACATACAATGATCGGTACAGCATAAGTTGTGGTTAACATTAAGGTTTCAGGGGAAAATCTGGAGGCAGAGTAGAGGCCAATCATGGCTTTGCCCACTTTAATAAAACTGGAGGGGAGGGGTTGGCGATCGCTGTCCATACAAGCATACACAATCGCAACCAGTAAGGGGCCGAGCAGCCATCCAATAGGAACTCCTAGCTCATTGCAAGTAAAGCCGAAAACGACAGCGAGAGTGAAGACTGGGATAATTCTTTTGAGGTTCTGCCAGTTTGAGCTTATGGCTTGATGCCAGGATGCCAAGATTTTCATATCATATTTTGATCCTTTTTCCATAAAGTTTAGCTTCTACTGTATCCAGAAGCTCAGAGCCATCTCTCCAGTTTTAGTCAGGCTTGGCGATCGCTCTGGGGTACAACCTCTTACTCTGGCGTACCCAGAATGTTACCCTATCCAAAACCCATCCGCAATAAAGAGCGCCCTTGTCTGATTTTGCAAAACGATATTGGCAACCAAAATGGGGCAACGACAATAGTTGCTCCATTATTGCCCGGAGCAAAAAGTTATCCATTTGTTGTGAATGTTACACCGACTGCCAAGAATGGATTAGATAAAGATCGACACATCAACTTAAGTCAAATGAGAGCTGTGGATGCCCAGAGAATTAAAAATAAACAGGGTGATTTAGAGGAGATTTACTGGGAAGAGATTGAGAAAGCGGTATGTATTGAGCTTGGTTTTAGTTTAGCATTTAGGTCTTCGTAGCTTGCCTAACAAGCGGCTGCACGCGGAACGGGTTGTTAAACTATCGTTAAACTCAAGGGAGATGAACCTTGGGCCTATGAGTCATTTGGAGTAGGCGATGCAGATCTGTTGATGTTCATCGGCAATCTTCCATAAGGGCAAAATCTTGGCTAGAATTCATCCCAAGTCTTACGGACTTGCTCGTAACATTGAGGGGGTGTAATGGGTAGGTTTTTCAAGTAAAAGAATGTTACTCGATCGCAAGACTCCAGCAACAATACAACCTCTGTGGTTGGAGAATAATTATTGACAACTCCCAAGATGTGAGCGATCGCAAAGTGATGGGGCAACATTGCCGTGTCAGGAGCCGCGAACCAGGCATTCAGGAACGGCGCAAGATGAGATTGCCCAATAAAATGAGTTTTGAATGATTCTCCGCAAACCCCCAATGTTGGAGCATTTGTGCTACAAACGATCGCGCCGCGCTTCTGGCTGAGATGACCAGCCCAAGCATTATAGCCAATGACCAACAAATTACTGGCAATAAAATCTTGATGCCAATTCGATCTATCGTTGGTTTCTCTCATTAGAGACCTCTATTGTGAAAGCCAATCTCCTATTGAATTAAAGATTACAATAGGGGATGAATTTGTTCGTAGTGATTGCTTGAGCAATCTCCAGCTAGGCTTTTAAGCACTAAAGTGCTTACTACAAACAAAGCCCTATTTTAGGTGGGTCAGCCCACTAGCTATAGCGATCGGCGCTTTCCTTTGGTCAGAAATTCTGATCGCTATAAAATAGGCATCACTCGCTCTTTGAGAAGACAGTTTCAAGCTGCTTTTTCGGGGGAGTTATGCCCACCATCTAAGCCGCGAACAATGCCTTTTTCTTGGTTGGTACTGGAACCAGCCGATTAGCGGCGGCATCCCACAGGATAAATTTGGAACAGTGGAGTACATCGCCAAGCCGCAGGGTTGTCACATTCGAGAGCAGGTGAGAATTGGCTCGATGGCAGGCAGCCAAGTTGTAGTTCGGAATTCGCTCTGAGAGATGGTGAATGCTGTGGTAGCTGATATCGGCGGTAAACCAGCGCAGAATGGGTGGCAAATCTAGATAGCTGCTACCCTCAATCGCCCCGCACAGGTAGTCCCAATCCACAGTTTTCTGGGCATAAGCACCTTCAAAATTGTGTTGTACAAAAAAGACACAGATAAAAATTGCTCCAGCCAAGGTCATCACAGTTGCATACAGACCCCAAAATAGTCCCAGTCCGACTAGATGGCTCAAAATAAACCAACTGCCTACAACAAAAATGTTGTTCAACAGCACATCCCAAAACTCTTTGCTTGTCTGCCAATGCTCGGACTTATATGAAGAAACAATCGATCTGAAGTTTTTGAACCCATTAGTTTTTAAGCAGGTCAACCCGTGCCTGACAAACCCTAGAATACCTAATATCAACGTCAGCCTGGGCTGAATCACGAGATAGAAGAAACCTCCCGGCAGAGTCATAAGTGGCTGCCGAAGTAGGCCGTAGAGTTTCTGGTCGAAGGCGCTGAGTTGAGCAAACTCTTCGACAGAGAGAAAGTCACCAATACCGCGATACCGTTGCCAGTCGCCATTGGTTTTGTGGTGATAGGCATGATCCCTCGACCAGGCATATTGAGGGATCGCGTTAACGACTCCCAGCGCAAAGCCCACCACTCTATTGGCCCGTTTGGATCGAAATAGGGAATAGTGTCCGCAATCATGCATCAGCGAAAAGCAGCGCAACAAAAAAAGCACCATTAACCCAACGATCGGCGGCAACAGCCAGAGGGAAATGGAGACCGTTTTAACAGCCAAAACCCACAGCACAATGTAGGGAACCACGGTGTTGAGAATTTGATAGGTGGCGCGTCGGTCACTGCTTTTTATGTAAGGCGCTAAGACAAAATCTGACTTTTTGACCATGGTGTTCATTAGTTGTTGTTGTTATCGAAGCCCCCGTCCAGAGCAATTGTTTCTGGAGGTAGAGGGGGTGAGCTTTCCTTTACCGACATTGAGAACTCTGGCAGGGGATAAGTTGTGCCTCCTGTCTACTCAGGTTCTAGGTTAAATTCATCCCAGCGATCGCACACCTGGCGATAGCAATCGGGAGGGGCGATCGCCAAATTCCGCAACCAATAAATCTCAATCGGCTTCCCCTCAATGGCGATCGAAATATCTCGATCAGGGGTATAGATTTGCACTGTATCCATTAGGCGATGGCTGCAATCTGTTTGCAGATGATGGGGTTCAAGGTAGGTAGGGATAGCGCCAGAGGGAATGTACTGGAGGCGATATTGCACGATATCACTCCTCCAATCCACAGCGATCGCATCTCCCCCCTCCACCTCACAGGCGAGGAGTCCCCGCCCGTGAGTCAGATACCCCTGCCAGGCAGCATGACCCAGCGGCAATAGGTTTTCTCGAATAAAGGCAGGCTGCCAGTGACCTGAGCAACCCTGCCAGACCTCAGAGGGGGGTCGCATCATTCACCTCTCGAAACTGCCGTAGCACGAAGTTTTACTGCGGTCTCGACCATGTTGATGAGGGAAGGCTTCACTTCCGACCATTGGCGAGTCTTGAGGCCACAATCTGGGTTGACCCAGAGGTTCTGACGCGGGATCACGGCTTCCGCTTTTGACATAAGGTTGCTCATCTCATCGGTGGGCGGCACTCGTGGTGAGTGGATGTCATAGACCCCTGGGCCGATCTCATTGGGATACTTAAAGTCCACGAAGGCATCGAGCAGCTCCATATTCGATCGCGAGGTCTCAATCGTGATGACATCGGCATCCAGAGCGGCGATCGAGTCGATGATGTCGTTGAATTCAGAGTAGCACATATGAGTGTGGATCTGGGTATCATCCTTCACGCCGCAGGCGCTGAGGTGAAAGGCCTTCACTGCCCAGTCGAGATAGTAATCCCACTCGCTCCGGCGTAGCGGCAGGCCTTCGCGGAAGGCTGGTTCATCGATCTGGATGGCGGCGATCCCGGCGGATTCGAGGTCTACCACTTCATCGCGAATGGCGAGGGCGATCTGATGGGTGGTGACGGAGCGCGGCTGGTCGTCGCGCACGAAGCTCCACTGGAGGATTGTAACCGGGCCGGTGAGCATCCCCTTCATCGGGCGATCGGTCAGGGATTGAGCATACTCAGACCAGTACACCGTCATCGGGTTGGGACGGCTGACATCGCCAAAAATAATCGGCGGTTTCACGTAGCGAGTACCAAAGCTCTGCACCCAGCCGGTGCTGGTAAAGGCAAAGCCTTCGAGATTTTCGCCAAAGTATTCCACCATGTCATTGCGCTCAAACTCGCCATGAACAGGCATATCGACTCCGATCGCATCTTGGAAGGCAACGCATTTCGCGATTTCTTCCTTCAGGAACTGGTCGTAGTCTGCATCGCTGAGTTTCCCTTTTTTCCACTGGGCGCGTGCCTGACGCACTTCTTTGGTCTGCGGGAACGAGCCGATGGTTGTGGTGGGGAATTCTGGCAGATTCAGCTTGGCTCGCTGTTTGGGTTGACGTTCAGCAAAGACCGAGGCGCGATCGAAATCGCTGGGTTTAACCTCAGCAAGGCGCTTTTTCACGGCATCATTGTGGATGCGCTTGCTAGACTTCCGGGATGCGGCGGCGGCACGGTTGGCTTCAAGGATCTGGGCACTGCCGACTTCATCGAGAAGCTGCCGGAGTTCGCTGACTTCCGTGAGTTTTTCGTCAGCAAAGGCTAACCAGCTTTTTAGCTCGTCATCAAGCTTTTGTTCGTTTTGCAGGGTAACGGGTGAATGCATCAGCGAGCAGCTCGGTGCGACCCAGAGCCGATCCGCGCCGACAGCAGCCTTGGCCTTATTCAAAACGTCTAGTGAGGCATCGTAATTGTTCTTCCAGATATTACGGCCTTCGACGATTCCGGCGGAGAGAATTGTGTTCTGTGGGAAGTTGGCTAGAACAGTGTCGATGTCCTCTGAACCGCGCACGAAATCAAAGTGCAATGCATCAACGGGCAACGCGAGGTAGTTATCGAGATTATCTCTCACGCCACCAAAATAGGTGGTGACGAGCAACTTGGCGGAACCTTTGGCCTTGGAGAGGCGATCGTATGCTGCCTTCAAAGCATCGCGCTGGCGATCGCTAAGATCCGTGGAAACAATCGGCTCATCGAGCTGTATCCATTCCGCTCCTGCGGCTGCCAGCTTGTTGATGATCTCTTCATAGACAGAGAGAAGGCGATCGAGGAGGGTCAACGGCTCAAAGTCCGGGTTTTTAGAATCCTGTACCTTGCCTAGGGAGAGGTAAGTCACGGGGCCGACCAGCACCGGCTTCGCGTTAATCCCCAGTGCCTTAGCTTCTGCGAACTCATCGAAGACTTTTGTGCTGCTCAGGGAAAACTTCGTGTCCGCCCGAAACTCAGGGACGATGAAGTGGTAATTCGTGTTGAACCACTTGGTCATCTCGCTGGCGAACGTGGAAATCTTGTTCGTTTGGCAGTCTTTCTCGTCTTCAACCAAAGAAGCGCCACCCTCTGTACCGCGAGCGATGGTGAAAACGGTGTTGATATCGGTCTGCCCACCTTGCCACTGGAAGCGCGACGGCACATTACCAAGCAGGCAACTCATGTCTAGCACTTGGTCATAAAAGGAAAAGTCGTTGACCGGGATGAGATCGATTCCGGCAGCCTGTTGCTTCTTCCAGTTGGTTTCGCGCAAGGTCTTGCCCGTAGCGAGCAGATCAGAAAGAGGCAGGTTGCCTTTCCAGTAGGCTTCCGTGGCCTTTTTCAATTCACGCTTGGCTCCAATGCGAGGGTATCCCAGCGAATGGGTTTTGATATGGCTGTTACTCATAGAACTTAGCTCCGATGTGAGTGTATTTCAGCAAATTTATGAATGCTGTTTTCCTTGTTGCTTATTGGCATAAAAATTATCGTACCAGCCTTGACCGATGAAGAAAAATGGTATTTACTCATGGAATAATGAACTAAATTCATGGAAAGCTGATGGCATTTCTCGAACGTAGCCACCTTGAGATCGTCCGTGCGGTTGAACTGCACGGGACTATGACCGCCGCCGCCAATGCGCTACACCTGACGCAATCGGCTCTGAGCCACAGTATGCGTAAGTTGGAAGATCGGATAGGGGTGAAGCTTTGGTATCGGGAAGGACGCAGCCTTCGCCTGACTCCGGCGGGAACCCACTTGCTGGCCACGGCCAATCGCCTGATTCCCCAGTTCGTCCACCTAGAGGAACGATTAGAACAGTTCGCCCGTGGTGAGCGGGGAACATTACGAATTGGTATGGAGTGCTACCCCTGCTACCAGTGGCTGCAAAAGATCGTCGCCCCCTACTTACGCGCTTGGCCGTTGGTGGATTTTGAGGTCAAACAGGAGTTCCAATTTGGCGGCATCGGTGCGCTCTTCGCCCATGAGATTGACCTGCTGGTGACACCCGATCCGCTACGAAAAAAATCACTGCATTTTGAGCCGGTCTTTGACTATGAGCAGGTTCTGGTGGTCTCTTCAGATCATCCACTTGCAGAGAAGGATCACGTCATCCCCCGGCAGCTTGGTGAAGAAGTGCTTTTCACTTATCCGGTTTCTCGCGATCGCCTAGATATCTACACCTGCTTCCTCGCTCCGGCGGGCAGGACGGTCAGAAAACAGAAAGCGATCGAGAGTACGGACATCATGCTGCAAATGGTTGCCTGCGGACGCGGAGTGGCGGCTCTACCAGGCTGGCTGGTGGAGGAATTCTCGGAAAAGTATCCCGTGCGTGGAGTGCGACTCGGTTCCAGGGGGGTTCAAAAGCAAATCTTTTTGGGTGTCCGTCGCACCGATCTCGAAGTTGATTATCTCCATGCATTTATGGCGCTGGCTCGTAACTACAGTGAGCATCCTTGAATAGATCCAGTTAGTGGAGTTTAAACGATCGCCGATGCAGACAAGATCGGCCAAACTCGGCGATCGCCTGGCGGTGTTTCTTCGTGCCATAACCCTTATTCGCCCTCAGATCGTACTGGGGAAACATCGGATCTAAGCGAGTGATTAACTCATCTCGCCAGACCTTCGCAAAGATACTGGCGGCGGCGATCGCCACCTCCGTCTGGTCTCCCTTGACCACCGTCTTTTGAACCCCTTGCCATTCAGGAATCTCATAGAGTCCATCTACCAAACAGACCTGGGGAACCACGGCCAATTTCAACACCGCCCGCCTCATCGCCAACAAGGAAGCCTGTAAAATATTAAACTGGTCAATTTCCGCCACTGAGGCCACACCCAATTGACAATCGATCGCCAACTCTTGAATCACGCCTAATAACTGCTCTCGCTTGCGGTGGCTCAACCTCTTACTATCGGTCACCCCCAAACCCTGCAACCGATGGCCCACCTCTGGCGAGACCATTACCGCAGCCGCCACCACGGGGCCGAAGAGCGAACCTCGGCCCACTTCATCAACCCCTGCCACTCGAACGATCCGATCCAAAATAATAACTAATTATTCTGAATCCGCAGAAGAGCGGCGGCGACGACGGCGACGAGTTTCTGGAATCTCCTCACCCGTCTCATCATCGGAACCACTTACCCCATCGGCATCTTCTGGCTGTAGCGTTTGGGTACTCACGGGTTCCGGCTCCCCACTCGCAGACATCCATCCCCAACTGCCTTCTTCTTGTGCTACTTTCTCTGGGTCTGGAGAAGCCTCCTCCTCAGTCTCTGGGGTAGTAGCCACCAAAGTTAAAGTTGCAGTCGAACCCTCAGAATCATGGGAATCTACTGAATTGACTTCAATAATCGTTGATTTAGGGTTTTTGCTTTCTCCATTAGGCAACAACACCAAAGGCGAAATACCCATCAAAGCATAGATATCTTGCTCTTCGGCAGTCATCGGAACCTTAACCACCTCTGGAGGAGCTTCTATGGATCGTCCCCCGATACGTTTACGTGGGTTCGTGGGTTTATCCCAATAGTCTTTCCGAGAGGAAAAGCGAACATCAGAGGGTCGCGATCCTTCATGGAGCGTTGTGGCCGAAAAATCCGATCCTCCCCGATAGGCTGGCTCACTATATCCATATGCGCCCTGATCTTTGGCATCCGGGCGGCGGCGGCGAGTGCGTCTGGCGATCGCCTCCTCATCAGCAGAAAACCCTTCTCCCAGGTTATCTATCCCCGAAGAGCTACGCAGGGAAGACGGTTCCCCATAACCCGAACCAGCTTCATCACTAGAAGCCAACTCATTCACAAAATCTGGCTTGAGGGTGGGAGCCGGAGTTTCTGAGGAGCGCAGATCTGGGGTAGGGGTTTCCCGTCCCACGGGATAGGAGCGATCCTGTAGAGCGGCTGGGGGGTCTTCTACTTCCCCTGGCAGGGCTGCCAAATGGCCTAAACCATTACAAGTTTTACAGGTATGGCCAAACAGCTCATAAATATTTTGTCCCTGGCGTTTACGGGTTAATTCCACCAAACCCAACTCCGACAGTTGAGCCACTTGGGGGCGAGCCTTATCCGCTAAAAGGGCTTCCTCAAAATGTTGGAGGACTCTCAACTGATCTTTTCGGGAGTCCATGTCAATGAAATCGACAATAATCACCCCAGCAATATTCCGTAGACGCAATTGACGGGCGATTTCCGTAGCCGCTTCGCAGTTTGTCCACAGCACCGTTTCGCGGGCTGTGGCGGAACTGGTAAAGGAGCCAGAGTTCACATCAATTACCGTTAGAGCCTCCGTTGGCTCAATGATCACATAGCCTCCGGAGGGTAGGTCTACCCTGGGTTTGAGGGCTTCTCGAATCGCCGCATTCACCCGGAAGTATTCCAAAATCGAGTTCTTTTCCCGGTGATGGTCAATCAAGATACCCGGCGGAGTTTTACCTCCATTCCAGTTCATGATCTGTTGTTTCACCCGCTTGAGACCGGTATGGGAGTCTACCACAATGCGATTGACATCATTGCTGTACATATCCCGGAGGACGCGGACAATAAAATCATCATCTCGACCCAATAGGGCTGGGGGCGCGGCGGAACTGGCTTCAGCTAAAATAGATTCCCAGCGACCCAGTAATTCTTCTAGGTCTTCCATGATCGCTTCTTCGGCCATAGCTTGGGCTTCCGTCCGCACCAACAAGCCCATACCGGCCGGTTTAATCAGGATGGCCAAGGCCCGTAGGCGCGATCGCTCCTGAGACCCCATAATCCGGCGCGATAGGTTCACCCCCCGTCCATAGGGCATCAGCACCAGATAGCGACCGGGCAGGGTAATATTACCCGTTAACCGGGGCCCCTTAGAACCCGTGGGTTCTTTCATCACCTGTACCAGCACCTTTTGTTGGGGAACCAGCAGTTCCGTAATCGTTCCTGAACCCCGTTTAAGCCTCAGAGGGCCTAGATCCGTCACATGAATAAATCCATTTCTTTGGGCATCGCCAATGTTCACAAAGGCCGCATCAATACCCGGTAAGACGTTCTCTACGCTACCGAGATAAATGTCTCCGACTTGATGACTTCCTGTGGCGACTACAAGTTCTTGGATTTGATCCTCTTCAAAAACAGCAGCTAATCTATGCTGCTCGGCGATAATAATTTGCTTTGGCATCCAATTTCCTCAAATTATGCATGTCAGTAATAGGTAAGCAGCTTACGCATTCAATTTGTCTCGCTGGTGTTCTGGGTTGCTCGCCGCAAGCCGATCGCAGGAGGGAAAGAGCATCACCCAGGTTTACTGCACAACCGGCGGGCATGTTTCTTATAATGTAGCCTGAACAATCGGTCGGGACTCAAACACGAGACCCAATCACTTTACGGGTTCTCTGTCCCTCATGTGCGATCGCCAAAAACTGTGACCTAATTGCGAGGTCATAAATAGCTATTGTATCAAACTCTGAGTTCAGGCAAGAGACAAAAGGCAAAAGGGAATCACAACGTCCTGTGATACAGCGCCGAAGCGCGGTAATTAGGTAATCGGTAATGGGTAATAGGTTCTCTTAAAAGTCCCGATTTATAAGGTCTGTGCTATAATTGGCTATAATTGAGGCAAAACAGCCCAACCAACAATGAAGGGTTAATGTATGAGGCTCAAACGATGGGAATCTCCCCGCCGTAAGGGGAGAAACGATAAAGGAAAAGGCGGATCGGCTCGCCAGCGACAACTGAAAAAACAAACCCAAATGCTACGCAAGCGCTTAAAGGGTGAACCAAGGAAGGGAGAATGTGATGTTCTCCCTTCTGTGGTTTTGGGGAAAAGGGGGACTTTCTTACTCATTACTCATATCCCATCCAATTGCACAACTCATTTAGACTAGCTATAGATTAGGATGTGGCCAAGTAGATTGAGAGGTCAGCCGACATGGTACAAGCACCATCTAAACCGCTTACATTGGCAGAATTTCTCAGATTGCCAGAAATAGAACCGGCAAATGAATATATTGACGGACAGATTATCCAGAAGCCCATGCCACGAGGGAAACACAGTGCCATTCAAGCAGAATTGGTTCCTGCGATCAACAGTGTAGTCAAAACTAAGCGGATTGCTCGTGCTTTCCCCGAACTCCGTTGTACCTTTGGCGATCGCTCAACTGTTCCCGATATTTCTGTTTTTATTTGGAGTCGTATTCCTAGGGATGAGAATGGGGAAATTGCCAATACATTCGATATTGCACCAGACTGGACAATTGAAATTTTGTCTCCCGATCAAAACCAGACCAAAGTTACCAAAAATATTCTGCACTGTCTCAAGCATGGAACTCAAATGGGTTGGTTAATCGATCCCGGTGAAAAAACCGTATTTGTCTATCGTCCCAAGCAAGAAACTGAAGTATTTGATCAATCTAATTCACTTCTTCCCATGCCATCCTTTGCCAGTGAACTATGCTTAACCGTTAAGGATTTGTTTGCTTGGTTATTGGATTAATAACCCGCTAACTATAGCGCTTCGCGCTAGGCAATAGGCAATAGGCAATAGCTTGTATTGCTTAGGGTCTAGCCTTCAAGCTGTACTCCATAGAAGAGAGAAGCGCTATAGACTGTTATCCAAAACCGGTAAGACCAAATAGGCGATCGCTTGCTCGAATGTACGACAACGGTTTTAGGCATCACTGGGCGATCGCCATATGAGATTTTTGGCTCCCCGGATGACCTCAAATTGCGATCGTGTGCCACCTTATTTGCAGTGGTGTCACCGCCCGATTCTGTGTTTGTGCAATTGTTAGAGCAGTTTTACAATGGGCAAAGAGATACCAAGACGTTGGAGTGGTTAGGATTCGAGCATCTATAACAGTTTCATGAAATTTGAAATTTCTACACCGCTTGGATTTACAGTTAGAACATCTGAAGAATACTGGCAACGGCTAATCATCAAGCACCCTGATCTTGAGGAGTTGGAGGATCTCATCCAATTAGCTCTTTGGACACCGGACGAGGTTCGACGCAGTAGCCGGGATGCAGAAGTATTATTGTTTTATCGGGTACGGCGAGAAGAACGTTGGGTTGTTGCAGTTGCGCGACGCTTAAATGGAGATGGATTTTTGATCACAGCCTACCAAACGGATGCGATTAAGGAGGGGGAAACAGTATGGCTCAAATAAAAGTGTTTTATGAACCAGAAACGGAGCTATTGAGCGTGTTTTGGCAAGTTCCACGAATGAATCAAATTGGTACTGAGCTTGGAGATGGGGTGATTTTGATCAAGGATGGGGTAAGTGGTGAGCCAATTGGATTAGAAGTGCTATCTTACCATCCTGGTGACGATCGCTTTGATGCCGTAAGTGTTGAATTCGGGCAAATGAGTTCTAGGAGTGTCCTTACCTAGCAAAGTGAGGAGTGCGAGCATCTTGCTCGCTGCCTTTCAAAGTGAGGAGTGCGAGCATCTTGCTCGCTGCCTTTCTCTAGCGAGCAAGATGCTCCCAGTCCTAAAGTACCAAATTAGCTGTGTCAAGGCACTACAATTCCCTCATTACTCATTACTCATTTGAAGGACAAACCAAGGGTGAAACCGCGCTCAAGCTATTACGATTTAATTCCTTATCTGCGTCAAGAGTGGCAAACGATCGCCCAAGCCTTATTCTGTACGCTTGTGTTTACTGGCTTTTGGCCGATTTTAGCCCAACTCGCTGGAGAGATCGCCGAGTTGATTAGCCAAGGTTTGGTGGTGCAAATTGCCCAAGTTGCGGCGATCGCGGCGGGGGTGTTTCTCTTGCGAGGCTTGGTACAATACGGGCAGGATGCTTTAATGGCCAAAGCTGCATTTCTGATTGCCCGCGATCTACGGCAAGAAGTCTATCGCCATTTACACCGCCTCAGTTTAGATTACTTTGAAACTGCCAAAACCGGCGATTTATCCTATCGACTCACGGAAGATGTCGATCGCATTGGTGAAGCCATTAACAAGATCTTTCACCAGTTTATTCCCAGCATTCTCCAGCTCATTGTCGTCATTGGCTACATGGTTTACATTAACTGGCAGCTTACCCTAGCCGTTGCCATTGTCGCCCCTTTAATGGCTCTGTTGGTGGGATGGTTTGGGGAACAATTGCTTCAGTATTCCCGCCGCAGTCAAAATCGAGTCTCGGATTTAGCCTCTTTGATTTCCGAGGTCTTGGGCGGCATTCGTTTAGTGCAAGCCTTTGGTGCTGCTGATTATGAAGTCGAGCGCTTTAGTCTAGAAGCCGAACGCAATCGTCGCGCTAAGTATAATGCCGAACGATTAAAGGCAATTCAGTTTCCCGTGGTGGGTTTCCTAGAAGCCATGAGCATCATCTTCCTGTTGTTTCTGGGAGGATGGCAAATTCAACAGGGAAATCTGACGGGGAATGGCTTTTTGCGCTATGTGGTGGCAACTGCCATGCTCATCGATCCGATTTCCTTTGCTACCACCAATTTTAATGAGTTTAAGCAAGCGGAAGCCTCTGTAGACCGGGTATTTGAGTTAATGAAGATTGCCCCCCAGGTGGTCGAGAGTGCCGAGGCGATCGCCTTACCCAGAGTTGAGGGAACCGTAGAATACAACCAGGTTTATTTTGCCTATGATCGCCAGAAACCCGTTTTACAGGGTCTCAGTTTTCAGGTCAAACCTGGTCAAGTCATCGCCCTAGTGGGGCCTTCCGGAGCCGGTAAAACCACCCTAGTGAATCTACTCTTGCGGTTTTATGATGTGCAGAGCGGTGAAATTCTCATCGATGGCCTAAATATCCGTCAGGTTACCTTAAATTCCCTACGGCAACAAATTGGCATCGTGCCCCAAGAAACGATCCTCTTTTCCGGCACAGTCGCGCAGAATATCGCTTTTGGTCAAAAAGACTTCAATCTTGAGCAAGTGGAAGAAGCAGCTAAAATTGCCAATGCTCACCCGTTTATCGAACAACTGCCCGAAGGCTATCAGACGTGGATGGGAGAGCGAGGAATGACCTTATCGGGGGGACAACGACAGCGAGTGGCGATCGCCCGTGCCGTATATCTCAATCCTCAGATCTTAATTCTCGATGAAGCCACCTCTGCCCTAGACTCAGAATCGGAGAGCCTGGTACAAGAAGCCCTAGAGCGGGTAATGAACAATCGCACCGTCTTCATTATTGCCCACCGGTTAGCCACCGTGCGTCGAGCCGATCGCATCCTAGTGGTGGAACAGGGGCAAATTGTCGAGTCTGGAACCCATCAGGAACTCTTGGATAAAGGCGATCGCTATGCTCTCTTTCATGCACGCCAGTTCAATTAATGTAGGTCATGGGTAATTGAATTTCTCCATCTACCGATTAAGGTAAGGAGTCAATCTGAGTCAGTCGTAGTAAGAATTATCTATTAGATCGAGCAAATTCCTGGAATTCTCCCATCCAACTTCATCTCTACTTCATAATTCTTCGTTGACGTACTGAAATAGTCCAATCCCTTATGCAATAAGGGTTTTGTCTATTAGTGTTGTGTTAATTGCAGGGGTGGCAGAACTGGGAGTATCCCAAGCCGCTTTCAGTGCCAGCCTAACCACACTGTTTAGCGCCAACAATGGCGGCAACACTGGTGGTGCTGTTTACTTCAATATCGAGACGGGGGCTAATGCTCTCTCAATCACGGGTTTCGACACCAACACAGCAGAGCTATTTGGCCCAACTGCGGGATTTGAGGTCTATACCAAATTAGGTACGGCACAAGGGTTTGAAGGCAATATTGGAGCCTGGGATCTCGAATCAACTGGAACCATCACCCCTAGCGGACGGGATAATCCTAGTGCTGTAGATTTAGATAATCCATTTGTACTCGAAGCTAACACCCTTTATGGTTTCGCCCTGGTTATGCCTAGTAGTGTAGGCCATGATTATACCAATGGCAGTGGTTGTAGTGCTTATGTGGCTGGTGGAAACTGTTCCTCTTCTAATGGCGATCTTTCCTTTATTGGGGGTTCAGCATCAAACTCGCCTTTTAGTACATCAAGCCCTTTCGCTCCACGGATTTGGAATGGTACTATTGAATATGAAGTTGTTGCTGAAAGCGTTCCGGAACCTACCGCTCTTCTAGGTTTAGTGGGCTTAGGTTGTGGTTTATTAGTGTCTAAACGCAATCAAAGGAAGAGTTAGGTCTCTATTAGCGAGTCGAGGCTAAAATGTTTTATAGATTAAACTCGCTCCAGCGATCGCCCTATTATGAGAATTTTTGAACCCAAAATCCCTCTATTGATATCAGAGGGATTTTTCATCTAAATAGGGTTTAACGATTCGATAAACTCTCTGAAGTCGGGGTTGAACATCGTATTTCCATTGATGATATTCTTGGCGGATTTGTTCAAGGGCAGCTAGGCGATCGGTCGGGTGGCGTGTTTGCCAGTAGGTGAAGTCTTTGGGTTGCTGCTTTTGGTTGACTTTGGTATAAGTCATAGCAATACTGCGTTTGGGTGGTGTGGTCATGGAAGTGATTAACAATGATTGCTAAATAACTGATTGTAACGTAAGGCGATCGCTATGCCCTCTTTCATGCTCGCCAATTCAATTAAAAATTAAAACTTCCACTATGTTCGACCCATAGCCTTTTATAGGGTATAACAAAGACAATTGGGGAATCAGTGAACTATAGATGATTTATCCGAGTGGAGAAAAAGTATGGAACCTCTCTCTTTAATTATGGCGGCGTTAGTGGCTGGTGCGGCTAAGGCGGCGGGTGATGCTGCACCGGATGCCTATCAAGGGCTGAAGGCGTTGATTAAGCGCAAGTTTGGCGGGGAACCGAAGGCAGAAATGGTGTTAGAAGAACATGAGAGCGATCCGGAAACTTACGAAGCGCCTTTGAAGAAAAAGTTACTCGAAGCCGGAGCCGATCGGGATGAGGCAATTTTGGCGGCGGCTCAGAAACTGCTGGATGAGATGGAGTCGAAAGACTCAACCCCTAGCGGCTTTCAGACTACCTTTGAAGGAGAGGTAAAAGGGGCGCAAGTTGGGAATCGTAACCAACAAACCAATACGTTTAATTAAATTCATATTTGATGTGTTGGGATTGGGCGGGTTCATATTATCGATGGTATGTTTCCTAGATTTGGGTAAAACCCGCCTCTACAGACCGACCTAAACCCTCTCTCCCTAACGATTACACCCATTTTTAATTTTTAATTGAAACCATATGGCTGACGATACTTCTCAATTTGATTCCCAGTTTCAGGGAGCAGTGTCAGTTACAGCCCGGATGGAAAGACCTTGGCTTCTGGGGGTTATGACGGAAGGATCAAGGTGTGGAACCTAGAGACTCAGGAAGAAGTGGCTACCCTTCCCCGTCATCAGGGGAGTGTCAGGAGTGTCAGTTACAGCCCGGATGGAAAGACTTTGGCTTCTGGGGGTTATGACGGAACGCTCAAGGTGTGGAACCTAGAGACTCAGGAAGAAGTGGCTACCCTTCCCGGTGATCAGGGGGGGTCAACAGTGTCAGTTATAGTCCGGATGGAAAGACTTTGGCTTCTGGGAGTGGGTACGGAACTATCAAGCTGTGGGATGTGGACTTAGACTCTTTAATGGAGAGAACTTGCCAGAGAATTCGCCCTTATTTAGATAATCCTCATGCTCCTTTGAATGAAGAAGAGCGCCGCTTATGCGACGGAATCGGGGAAGAATGAGTTGAGTAATGAGTAAGAAGTTATCCCTCTTCTGTCACTTTCGGAGAGAGCGATGCTGTATCCCTCTATTGAACCTGAGTTTTGGATAAGAACCGGGAAAAAGTCTAGTATGAGGCGAGAAACCGGGTTTCTCCAACAATACCTTCGCCAAAACCAAAAATGCCTTGATTCGTAGGTTGGGTTGAGGAACGTGCATGTCGGCGACAGCCGAAAACCCAACAAATACGTTGGGTTTCACTTCGTTCAACCCAACCTACGGGAAAATGGCGAAGGTATTGTCCAACCGATGAGACTTCTGGCTTGAGGTAGAGGCGAGAAACCCGGTTTCTGAGATCCCCCACTTCACCACTCCACGGCTGCTGGCTTATCCAAAACTGACGTTATAGCGCTTTGCGCTGTATAGGTGGACAGTAGGAGAAGATCCCCCCTTGCCCCCCTTAAAAAGGGGGGAATAGGAAAGTCCCCCTTTTTAAGGGGGATTTAGGGGGATCAAGATGTCCCACATAACAGCGAAAACTGCTGTATTGAGGAACGTTTGTTAGAATCAGAGCAATGTTCACGTTCTATGCAGACAGAGGTTTTTACATGACGATTATTCTTGATGATCTTGAGCCAGATCTATTAGCAAAGCTCAAAGACCAGGCAGTTGCTCACGGTCGAACCTTGGCCGAAGAAATCAAGGTTATTTTAACCCAAAAGTTAGATCAACCCCAAAAAATGAAAACTCCAGAAGAATTAGGATGGAGTGAAGGATTCTTTGAGAAAACAGCAGGAGCTTGTGCGGATGATCCGATTAGGATTGACAGTGGAGGCATTGACTCGAACTTAGATCATTCTTTGGGCAATGTCTTTAATGAGTAATCCCATGAGATATTTGTTAGACACCAATGTGATTATTACATACCTAAACAATCGCTCTACCGCTATTAGAGGACGCTTGCAGCAAATACCGGTTCAGGATATTTGTGTTTGTTCTGTTGTTAAATCTGAATTGTTTTATGGGGCAAACAAAAGCAATAATCCAGTTAAGACATTATCCAAACAAAAGGAGTTTTTGTCAGAATTTGTCTCGCTTCCATTTGACGATCGTTCAGCAGAAGTCTATGGAAGTATTCGAGCGGATTTAGAGCGAAAAGGAACGCCGATTGGTGCGTATGATTTGCAAATTGCGGCGATCGCCATTTCCCATACCTTAACTCTAGTAACCCATAATACCAGGGAGTTTGCCCGAATTGATAGGTTGAATCACGAAGATTGGGATGCTTAGATATAGCGCTGTGCGCTAGGGAATAGGATAATTCTGTAGAATGTAGGTCATGGGTAAGTTGACTTGCGTTGGTGATTCCATTAACTTATGATGGCAAAATCCTAGCGATCGCCTGTGAGTTGACTCTTTATAAAGTCCCATCCTCCCATTAAGTCCCATGCTCAAACTCAAACCCCATCGACTCTGGCTCATTGGTTTAGCGGTGATGACGACCCTAGGGTTAATCCTAGGCAACAGCAACTGGCCCAATTCTCAGGGACAATTCGCCCTAGAGCAACCTGCCATTGCCCAAGTTCCTAGTCCTCCTTCCCCAGAAGAAACCCTCCCGGAACCTCCTCCTTCCCCAGAAGCTTCTCCCTCTCCAGATGTGCCTTCAGCCCCCACTCCCCTAGCTTCCCCTTCTCCCTTACCTCCTCCTCCCACTCCTCCGACTCCAGAAACGACTCCAGCAGTTGAAGAGCCAACTGCACCCCCGTTAGAAATTGGTGGCGTTTATGAAGATCCCAATGGGTTTTATCAAATAGCCATTGTTCAAGACTACAAAGTGGGTTCAACGGGAAAATCCCCGCTTTTTGAATCTCCAGATGGGCAAGTCGCTTATACGGTGTTGCGTTTACCCCGACTGACTAGACAACGGCTCACGAATGGTATTTTGGCCCAAATTGCCGTTGAGGAATTGCAACGGGGAGAGGGGTTTGTGGCTCAAGGTTATATCCCCCTCGATGAAGGGGTGGTGCAAGTGCCTTGGACAGGAACCTTAACCCAAGGGCGCAATAGCCAACCCATGAGCGGTACACTGATTTCCACTCAACTGGAACAGGATGTGTTTTTGGTGTTAATTGCTGCTACGGAAGCGGGAGCGGATCAATTGCCGAATTTGCTGACGACTTTGGTTGATGGTTTGGAGGTTACCCCTAGATAATGTATCGCGATCGCGACCCTGAACTGTCTCGGTTGATAGAATTAATGCCCGCTTCTGGGCGCATGTTTGTGCAATTGATTAGTAAACCGGAACAGCCCCAGGTGATTGATGCCCCTTTTCCTTTGCCCTGGAAGCGATCGCGCCCGGTTTATATTAATTTTGACCTTTTGCGCCAGCTCCCCCTGCCAGAGCAAGATTTAGCGGTGCTACAGGCGGTTTGTTGGGTCTGTGAGGTGGAATGGTTTAAGCCCAATCTCTATCAAGGATTGGTAGCAGTGGGATTACTGGGAACAGCGATCGAAATGATGCAAGGAGATGCGGTGGGCATGGTGGCGGGTGGAGGACTGACGGCCATGGCAGTGATGCAAATTAGACGGAAAAACCGGCAACGAGATGTAATGATTGAAGGGGATAAGGCCGCCGTTCGAGTCGCAAGTCGGCGCGGATATACCGAACAGGAAGCGATTGAATCTCTGTTAAAGGCGATCGAGCATATTGCCCAAATTGAAGGCAGGAATGGTTTAGCGGTGGTGGAGTTACTCCGATGCCAGAATTTGCGGGTCATGTTGAAGAATGGATAGGGCTTTGTGGAGGTGAGGCTGTATTTGGCTGTTTTACCAATTGACAAGATAGGGGTCTTCTAAGGTTTGGGAAGAAGTGGCGAGAACTTGCTGAAATCGATCGCTTACTCTGGTTTTTTCCTCTGGATTGAGGGTATAAAATCCGGCTTCTTGAGGAATAAATAAGGGTTGATTGAACGGGAAATCACTCGATTGTTGTGGGGAACGTAATCCAGGGGGAAGATAGCCCAATAGTAATTGGCGGAGACGATCGCCACAAACGGCTGTATTAACCCCTCGTTGTTCTAATAACTGCAAAATTTCGGTTTCGGCGATCGCCCCATCGGGCATGACTCGCAGCAATTCTAACAACAGAAAATAATCACTATATTGATGACGCACGGCATTCAACACTTGAGGATAGAGCGGTAAATTGGCCAAGCCATAGGCCACCCGACTACATTTTGCCCGTTGACCCACTACGGTACGGTCTTGAATAATCGCGGCGCTGGGCAGTTTTTGCCGTAACCAACGGGCGATCGCCGGTAATGACGCACTCCCTCCAGTACATAACATCTGACGCACCCCCTGGGGAGCCACTCCTGTGCGGCTAAATAAGCGATTAATCTCCCGATTTAGACCCCGTAAAAAGGGCACAAACACCTTGATTTCCAAATCTCGACGGCGAATCGTCCACTGTTGCCGATCCAGGCGAACGGCGATCTGATTTTCCACCTGGAGTCTGTGCTTAATTTCTCCGGCGATCGCCAATAACTTCCCTCCCCAATCTGCACCGCTCAAATACTCACTCAACCGATGACGGGCTGTAACATCCACTTCTCCCGGTTGAGGAAACTTGATCCCTTTTTCCAGAGGAGATGAAGAAGGCAAAAAGACATTCTCGACATTCAACAATAACTGACAGATAATATCTTGATCGATCGCATCTCCCCCATAGGCCAAAGACGCTACATGAAACTGCTCATACTTGAGTTGCGATCGATTTAAGGGAATATCAACCAAAGCAAACTCCGTGGAAGTCGCTCCCGAATCTAAAATTAACGTCGCTCCTTGCCATTGAGTTCCCTGGGCCGTATCTCGCAACTCTGAAATCACCAAGGCGATCGGCTCCTCCAAAAACATAATTTGGTCAGCCTGCTCCACCCAACCCACCCTCAAAATCGCCTCCCGTAGATTAAACCGATAGGCATCACTCCAATGGGCTGGACAACCGATAATCACCCCACTTAACTGACTGAAAATCTCTTGATAGCGGCCCTCTTTCTCCGCCATCTCCCTCAACTGACTCGCCATCTGCACAAGGATTTCCTCATAAGAGAGACCCAAGGGAGCCAAGTCTTTCACAACCCATTCCCCCTCTACCCCAGGCAAACCCCGATCTAACCAAGGTTTTACAGAGACCCCAGGTTTCGGGGGTTGAGTGAGAAAAGGCTCCAAAGGATAAAAGCAGCGCCTAGAGGAATTGAGGAACACGGCTGAAATTTTAGTGGTTCCCCAATCGATTCCCAAATACCAAGTGTGCCCTTCCGAATGGCTCTGTCCCGATGAGTGATATGTCACACTTTTGCCCTCTCTCAGATCCTCAGAATTAATTTTTATTCAAAGAATTCAAGGGTGGATCAGGATCGTCTTCTCCAAACCCTTCAAAGACATCATCAACGGTAAACGAGTCTTCAGAGGGGGGGGGGTTGGTTTGACTCGATGGAGGGGACGGTTGATCGAGATCTAAGTCTGAAGTCTCTCCTTGCAAAAAGCCATCAAACATATTTTCTATGGTTGATGTCCCTTTCTGCCTAGAGGGATCGATCTGGTTTTGCTCCCCTGATGTTTCTTCCTCAAACACATTATCTAGGGTGATAGAGGTGGGTTCTTCGGCTTCTACAGTTCCAGGCTCCTGCTCAAACACCGTATCGATGGTTAAAGATTCCGGCCAATCCACCGGATTTTCTGGTGCTGCTTCCTCTGAGGCGATCGCCGGTGATGCTGATAATTCTGAAGATTCTGCTGCTTCGCTGAACCCCTCAAATAAGCTATCGACGGTTCCTCCGGGTTCTGAACTTCCTCCATCTTCAAGGGGTTCCGGCCTTGGGGGACTTGGCTCCGGAGCGTCTAAAATTTCATCGAGGAAATTTTCCGTTTTGGGGTTTGCACCTTCTTCTGGCTCGTCTAGAGTCGAACTGACCGGTTCTAAATTGCCAAAGATGTCCTCTTGCTCTTCTGGGGTCTGAGGAGGTTCTTCTGGCTCGTCTAGAGCAGAACTGACCGGTTCTAAATTGCCAAAGATGTCCTCTTGCTCTTCTGGGGTCTGAGGAGGTTCTTCTGGCTCGTCTAGAGCAGAACTGACCGGTTCTAAGCTTTCAAACATATCTTCTGCTCTCTCTTCTGGCGCTGGCGAAGGAACCGGGGGTTCATCCCCTTCTAAGCTAAATAAATCTTGACTTAACTGTTCTAAAACTTCGCCTTGTAAATTTAACTGACTCAGTTCCTCTGGCTCCTCGGTGTCTGTGGGTAATAAAACTTCATCCGGGGAGGCCGGAATATAAACATCCTCTGTAGACTCCAAAGCACTTCCTTCCCCATTAGTTTCTAGGCTCTCTGAGGAGATCGACGTAGGTGCATCTTCTTCACCAAACAACTCCATGAAGGTTTCCAGGGATACGGGATCTTCTACTTGGGAGGGAGGAGGAGCGCCTTCAAATAGATTGGACTCTACCACTGAATCCGTTGAGGAGATCTCTTCTGGTTCTGGGGGGACTTCTTCGCCTTCTGTTGAGGCGATCGCCTCTTCTGAGGTTTCCTCATCTGCTAACCCTTCAAATAGATCGGATTCCACAGTTTCGGCGATCGCTTCTTCATCTGGTTGAGTATCCGCTTCTGTTTCCTGGGCGATCGCCTCTTCTGGGGTTTCCTCAGTCAACTCTTGTAGGGGATCATCCGATTCCCCTGGCTGTGGAATTTCACCCGTTGTAAAGCGATCGGAGCCAAATAGGGCATCATATAATTCATCCCCTTGCATCGACTCATCTGAGAGAGATTCGCCAGAGAATTGATCCTTTGTCTCCTCCTCTACTTCCGTAATCTCAACCGCCTCTTCTAGCTCTTCAAATTGTTCAAAGAACTCTGAAGTGATCTCCTCATCTAGGAATTCATCCGCCTCTTGCGAATCTAGCTGTTCCTCCTCCTCTGGTTCCTCTATCTCTTCAGCTAAATCAACCGACTCCATCCGATCCTCAGAATCCCTTGGCTGGGCAACTGGGGGCGAGTCGAGAGCATCCGATAAGGGAGGTGGAGTAGGATCTTTTTGCTCAACTCGATCCACCCGATCCTCAATTTCCGAAGGATTCAGAGATCTACCCCCACTTGTATTTTCCAAGGCTCCTCCAGTAGAATCCTCCGGTCGCGTTTGCATGTAAGAAGAAGCTTCTCGCCCTAACTGAGAGGCTAACCGGTTCACCAAGGCATTAAACATCACCTCGCCCTGTTGACCCAAGCTATACATATGCTCAATTCCTTCGGTCATCGACTCACTATAGCTTTGGAGATTACTTTGCAGGGTTTCAAACACCACATTAATCGAGGCATCCAGGGTTTTGAGCAGTTTATCAGATTGGCTCTGTAGCGCTCTGAGTTGATCTAGGCGCTCTTGGGGAGTAAGCAAACTGGGATCGGCATTACTATCCGGGGCCAAAATCGGATCGTGGGGTTCACGAGGCCGATATTGGAGTAACTCCACTTGTAAATCGGCTAAATTTTGAGCGACCTGTTGGGTTAAACTTTCCGCACAGCGATCGATCAGAGTTTGGAAAAACTCGGTCATCATTTTCTGAGATTGACCGGACATGGCATTATTGCGCCGTTGTTGATCCAGAGATTGGAGTTCTTGGCGCATCTGTTCCCGTTGATTTTGTAGGTCGGCAATCTCTGCCTGTAGGGGCATCAGAATACTGGTTCGCAAATCCTGTACCACCGCTTGCACGATTTGTTGGTTGGCCGAGGTCTCTGGAGCAGGTTGACTCTGTTGGGATAGATCTGCCCCCAGTAACGACATACGACGGCGACTTGGAGGAGTGGGGCGGGTCGAAGGGGGCAGTTGACCTTGACGAGAGGGCCCCGGAGTTGGGGAAGTTGGTAACTGGGCCAAATACTCCCGAACCCGTCTTAAAACCCGACGTTGTTGGCTCACCTCTCCCGCCATCACCCAGGGGAGGCGAGACTGGGTTTTGGATAGCACACTATCGATTTCTGTTATCAGTGCTTGACGCTGGTCAGTCTGAGGTGTCACAATCGTCATCCCTAACTAGAAGTTCCGTCAGTTCTGCTGAAGGTAGGCATACTGCAAGCAGTGTAAGTCAAAATTGGACGGCAAGGGGGGATTTGATGAGAAAATTAACTTTATTGGTTCTGGATTATGGAGGGCGATCGCCGATGGCTGACCCGTTCATCTTGGTTTCTAGGGAGGTTTCACCCAAGGCAGATCGACCGGTGGTGAGGGCGATCGCCCCTATTGACGAGTGAATCTTGTAGATTTTGAGGCACTTTACGTTATGATTGCCTTATTGTTTAGGTGTAAACCCATGGCCTGCCCTCAGCCGTCGCTATGAGAGCCTTTAGTCTTTTGAATCCCGCACATTACCCTTATGGTAGAACGACACAAGTCCCGTGGTGAATTGAATCAGCGTGAACTCATTAAATCAGCTCCCTTTTTTGAAGGCTTACCGGAGGAGATTGTTGAACGGACGACGGCGCAAGTGGTGGTGCGAGAACATCCTTCTAACCAAGTCATTCTATTGGAAAATGATTGGGGTAGCTCGGTTTATTTTATTTTGGAAGGATGGGTTAAAATTCGTACTTATAATTTAGATGGTAAGGAAGTGACCCTCAATATTATCGGTAAGGGAGAGTTGTTTGGAGAAATGGCTCCCTTAGAAGAGGTTCCTCGCTCGACTGATGTGATCACCCTAGCGCCAACAACGATTGGTAATATGCCGGCTAATGACTTTGTTCATCTGATTCATACGGAACCTAAAGCGGGGATTCGGTTAGCCCAATTGATGGCTCGACGCTTACGGCAAGTGAACCGACGCTTACGACTGCGAGAGTCGGATAGTACCTCCCGCGTAGCGGATATTCTGTTATTTTTGGCCGATGGTCAAGGGACAAAAACGGCTGAGGGGGTGGAAATTCCTAATTTACCCCACCGGGAATTAAGCTCTTTAAGTGGATTAGCGCGTGAAACGGTGACTCGCGTTCTAAGTAAATTGGAAAAGAAAAAGTTGATTGTGCGCCCCGATCGCGATACCCTGTGTATTCCCGATTTGGGGGCTTTGGAGCGCTTGATGGTTTGATGGGGAATAGGGAATAGGTAATGGGTAATATCGCGTTTTCAAATGAGTTATCAATGGTTGCCCCTCATCCCCCTGCCCCTTCTCCCGCAGGCGCTGTCCTGAGCGAAGTCGAAGGGCGCTGCCCTGCTTGCCCTGCTTGCCCTGAGCGAAGTCGAAGGGAGCGTAGCCGAAGGGAGCGAAGTCGAAGGGAGAAGGGGAGAAAAGTCCCTCTCCCGTGGGAGAGGGATTGAGGGAGAGGGCTTTTCAAGTAGACATCTCATTTAAAAACACTATAGGTAATGGGAATGGGTAATCAAAAGCCGGAGAGTCAGGTTAATCTGACGTTGCCTTTGGTTGAATCGGCGTTTTTAGCGAGTACGTCTAGTCTAATTTGGTTGGTGAATTATTATTTTCCACCAGGGCCATTATTGCGGATCTTTTTTCCCGTGCCGATCGCCTTGGCCTATTTGCGCTGGGGCAGTCGTAATGCTTGGATGACGATGACGGTAACGGGTTTGCTGTTAACGGTGTTAATGGGGCCAACCCGCAGTATCCTGTTTCTGATTCCCTTTGGGCTGTTGGGAGTGCAGTTGGGGATGATGTGGCGACGGGGCGCGAGTTGGTGTCTGTCCATTGGCTTGGGGACGCTATTGGGGGCGATCGGATTTTTCTTTAAAATTTGGTTGGTGTCGATTCTGCTGGGTGAAGACCTATGGCTGTATTTGATGGCACAGGTTACCGGGTTGGTAGATTGGATGTTCCTGAAGTTGGGATTGTTGGCCGAGCCGGATATTATGGTCGTACAGGCGATCGCCGTCGTCATGGTTTTAATCAATAATTTTATCTATTTATTCGTTGTCCATTTGGTCTCTAGTTTGCTCCTGGAAAAACTCGGTAACCCCATTCCCTTGCCTCCTGCTTGGGTGGAAGTGTTGTTGGATCGGGAATAGGGAATGGGGGGATGGGGAGAAAATCTCTCATTGTTAATTGTTCATTGTTAATTGTTCATTGTTAATTGTTAATTGTTCATTGATATGATTAGGGTTTATACGGAGTCAAAACAGGGAAAAATTTGGTTAAATAAATATCGTGAAAGTCGGGCAAATTTTGCGTGTATTCTCGGTTTTACGGAAACGGCTTTAATTCCGGGAATCTCGGCGGCGGGGGCAACGCCTGAAGACCGACGCTATACTTGCTTGGCGGATGCTGAGTTTTTATCTAAAGGAGTGGCTCCTGAATATGCCTATCCGTTGCCGCCTTTACAGGCTGGGGTTTCTCCAGTGTTTATCTCCCGTGCCATTTGTGAAACACTCCAGATTCCGATTACCTTGTTGAATGCCGGATTGCCCGATCGCCCTTCGGTAGAGGCAGTAGATTTAGGAGGAACTCCTGCCTTCTGTGTGAGTAGTGGACAAGCTTTAGATCCAGAGGTGGTGCGTCATCTGTTTAACCAAGGTCAAAAATGGGGAGCGCAGTTGGCACAACAAACGGATTATCTGATCATTGGTGAATGTGTGGTGGGGGGAACAACCACTGCATTGGCAATTTTAACGGGGTTGGGATTATCGGCATCGGGTAAAGTCAATAGTAGTCATCCCACTTGTAATCACGAGCAGAAAATTGAGGTGGTGAAGCGGGGGTTAGAGCGTGGGGGAGGGTTGGAGCCGTCGAGATCGGTATGGGAATTAATGGCAGCAGTGGGCGATCCGATGCAACCGGTGGCGGCGGGGATGGCGATCGCCGCCAGTCAACACAGTGGCGTACTTTTGGCGGGAGGGACTCAAATGTTAGCGGTGTATGGTTTAATCGGAGCTATTGCTCAGGAGGAACCGTGTATTTGGGATACGTCTGAAGTGGTTGTGGGGACGACTCGATGGGTGGCGGAAGATGCCACTGGAGATACGGTAGGTTTGGCGAAACTCTTACCTCCAGTTCCCCTGATGGCAACCCAACTGAGTTTTGCTGGATCTCGCTATAGCCAACTTCAAATGTATGAACAAGGGTTTGTGAAAGAAGGGGTGGGTGCGGGAGGTTGCGCGATCGCCGCTACCCTTTGCCAAAATTGGACACAAAAAACTCTGCTTAAGGCGATCGAAACCTTAATTGATCGGTATTCTAATGGGTAATGGGTCAATTCTTGTCCCTATCTATGCCCTAGGGTGTCACTAGAGGTGAATCCGCTTTGAGAGTAATTGCTCTTCTAGAGCAGCAATGCGATTATAAGCCGCCGTTAGTTGTGCCGTTAAGCGCTGCACTTGCAGTTCAGGGGACAAATAGGCATCTGAGCGGGATTCAGAGCGATCGCGATGATTCTCGTAATCATCATCGACTAACACATCTTTATGATCCCAAATGGGCAGATCCGATAAGTCCTGGGTATAGGAATGGCTAGTTACAGCCCGTTCTGGTCGGAGAGCCTCTTCTTCTGTCCCATGGCTGGCAGTAGGTTGCGATTCGAGTACCGAGAATTTAGAATTAAGCCGTTCAATGGCATGGGACATGCTCTCTATTTTGTCCATGAGCATCATAATTTGGGTTTCTAAGATTTCCATAGGAAACTCCGGGGTGTGAAGATTTAGATTGTTCTATACGATTTTAGATAGGCTTTGACAAAATTCTTGATTTATTTTTGGATCATTTAACTTTTAGTAAAAACTGTAAATAAATACTTAATATTTTCTCAGTTATGGATCGTCGAAGATTTTTGTCTGGAAGCCTGAAAACGGCAGGTTTAGCGCTCACCAGCGTTTGTGGAGCCTCAGTTTTAATGACTGGATGTAGTGCCTCGACTCACTTAAAGATTTATATCTTAAAGGGGTCTATTCCGGCGACATTGATTAATGAACTCAAAACAGCTCTACCGGAGAATGGGGGTTTAGAGGTGATCCCGGTGAGTCAACTCGATCGCCTGTTCCAATCTCTGGAACCCAAACCCAAGGATTCTGAGAATTCCCTATTCAAGAATTTAGCCTTCTGGCGAACCTCTCCCTCTCCTCCAGATCTGGTGACTCTGGGGGATGCTTGGTTAACAGAGGCGATCGCCAATCAACTGATTCAACCGCTCGATTCCTCTTTGTTTTCTTGGGATCAATTACCGAGGGGTTGGCAAGCCTTAGTGAGGCGCGATCGCCAAGGGTATCTCGATCCCAATGGAGAGGTTTGGGGGGTTCCCTACAGTTGGGGAACCACGGCGATCGTTTATCGACCCGATAAATTTAAATCCCTCGGTTGGGAACCTACAGATTGGTCAGATTTATGGCGAGAAGAATTACAAGGTCAGATTTCCTTACTCAATCAACCCAGAGAGGCGATCGGTTTAACCCTAAAATCCCTCGGTTATTCCTATAACACTCCCGATTTAGACACCATTCCCGAACTTCTCCCCACCCTAAAAAGCCTGAATCAACAAGTTAAATTTTATAGCTCTGACCAATACTTACAACCTCTGATTGAAGGAGATTCTTGGTTAGCCCTTGGATGGTCAACGGATATCCTCCCGGTGTTAAATCGGTATAAACTTAAAGCCATCATTCCCCAATCTGGAACTGCGCTTTGGGCAAATCTCTGGGTGAGTCCGACCCAAAGTCCCAATCATGCTGGTCTTCAGGAATGGATCAACCAGTTTTTAGATCCTGATTTAGCCCTCAAACTCTCCCAATTTAGCGATACTGCTTCACCGTTATTAATTACTGCTAACCGGGAGAACTTACCCGCGTCTCTTCTGAACTCTGGGATAAAATTCCCCGATCCTACGGTTTTATCCAAGAGTGAATTTCTCTTGCCTGTATCGGAGCAAACCCAGCAGCGTTATGCTGAACTGTGGCAAGAGATGCGGAGTTGAAGGTGAAAAGGTCAAAGGGGAAAATCTAGTTTTTCCTCTTTTCTGCTCCCTATTGCCGAACTAAAAACAGGGTTTCTAATACTTCGTCTGGGGAATGATACCCCAAACCATAACAAGCACGGTTGCGCCAGATAATGGCCGGAAGATGTCCCACGGGTGCAGAGAGGGAAAATCTGAGTTGATCGGTGCTTAACCATTTGGACTGAATGCGCCAGCCCACGCGATCGCAGAATCGGTCATAATGGCGATCGCACTCTTGCCAAATCCATTCCTGCACCCCAAACCCAAACCGACCCTCACTATACTCATACCACAACCGATCTAAGGTCTCTATATCGGTCTTCGGCAGCGCTTCTATCTCCTCCAGAGCCAGATCGTCCCCCTCCTCATATCCAGCCAGCGCCAACACTAATAGCCAGGTATACTCATTCGCCTCTTGCCAACTCCCCGCCGCCAGCAAATCCACCAAATGACGATAGTCCATCCCTACCTCAGACGGCCAAGGATTTGGGGCTTCAGCCCCCTTTAACTGTCGTAATTCTAACAAAACCTCATACAAAAGGTTTCTTAACTCTTCCCGTTCCTGAGACGCAATTTCTAGCTGCTCTTTTAACCAATCCCGCTCTGGTAACAGCATAGACTCATCAATCCAAATCGAACCATTCTCCAACTGCTCCCCCATCAGCCTGCCCTGTTTCCACCAGCGCCAAGCTGTTTTATAGGAGACCCCTACCTGTTGGGCATAATTTGATAATGTGATTCGCCCTTGTTCTTCCACAACTGTTTTAAGCGGTTGAAGTCATCATCTATGAGAAACCGGGTCTCTTGAATGAAGAAACCCGGTTTCTGTCTTGCGAGAGTATCCCAAGGTTTAGAAATTCATTTCTGCTGCTTGGACTTTCTCCACTTGTTTCTTCTTCAGAACGAGGAAGATTTGAGTGATCATAATCAGCACTAAGAAGGCAATCATCCCTTGAATGCGAGTGGCATCTTGGAGAACGATTTCTGTATCGATTTGACCAAAACCGCCCACATTGGGATTGTTGGTTAAGGCTTGTCCGGCGGCTACTTCGTCGCCTTCAGCAACAATCAATTCGGGGCCAGCCGGAATACTGTCAACAACAGCCTCTCCATCGGCGGGTTGAATGGTGACTTCATAGCCGCCATATTCGAGTTCATTAATGCTGGCGATTGTTCCAGCGACAGAAGCCGGTACAACGGTATTGTTGGTATTGTTTCCGGCGGGATAGACTTGACCGCGACCCCGGTTTCCACCCACATGAATGGCATATTTACCATAGTTGATGGATTTATCGGTTTTGGGGTCAGGAGAGAGAATGGGGAAGACGATTTCTTGATGGTCATCACCGGGAATGGGGCCAATCAGGATTACGTTTTCTTGCTCTGCGGTGTAGGTTTGATAATAAAGGCCTTCGGTTTCTTCTTTGAGTTCTTCAGAGATGCGATCTTCGGGCGCAAGTTTAAATCCTTCGGGCAACATTAAGACTGCACCGACATTGAGACCCCCTTTAGAGCCATCCCCTAACACTTGTTGTGCGTCAGTGTCATAAGGGATGTTGACGACAGCTTTGAATACGGTGTCGGGGAGGACGGAGTGGGGAACTTCCACTTCCGTAGGTTTGGCTCCCAGGTGACAGTTGGCGCAAACAATGCGGCCGGTGGCTTCACGGGGAGTGAGGGGAGCGGTTTCTTGGGCCCAAAAGGGGTAGGCGGCTGCGGGTTGGGGGTTAAGGAGATCGGAGGCGACAAAGATAGAGATTGCCGCGATCGCCACTAACACCAACCTGCGCCAGGTTGCTAAAACAGAACAGTATTTCATCAGTTATGAACGGGATGTAGACTTTATAAATTCAGCGCTTAAAGTGGGGATTTAAGTCCACCAGGGGTCTTCGTTGGTGCGGAAGTCAGTTTCTTCCCAGTTGCTGAGAATGACTTTATCATCGGTTACGTCAGCATGGGCGAGAGCCAAGGATAGGGGAGCTGGCCCGCGAACGACTTTACCTTCCGCGTTGTACTGGGAACCGTGACAGGGACAGATAAACTTGTTTTCACTGGCGTTCCAGGGTACAACACAACCCAAATGGGTGCAGACTGCGTTGAGTCCGTAGCTGGCTAAGGTTTTATCTTGTTTAACGACTAAATAGGTGGGATCGCCTTTGAGTCCTTGCACCAGGGAGCGATCGCCTGCGGGATGGCTCGCCAAATACTCACTCGCCACCACATCATTACCAGCCGCGTCCTTCGCTGTGGTTCCGCCTCCAGCACCACCACTGGAAGGAGGAATAAAATAGTTGACAACCGGATAAAGAGCGCCTAGAGCCACTCCGGTTGCGGAACCAAAGGTTAAGAGGTTCATAAATTGCCGCCGTCCCATATTTGGGACATCTGCCGATCCAGAAGCTTGAGTCATCTGTTGTTTTCTTAATCGATTAACTTTTTTTAGGTGTCTGTAGGCGGCAAGTGTGCCCCTACGCAAAGATGACCACTTAAATTTGGCCAATCCTCAGTTTACACTTTGTATGAGAGCATTATTACATTTTTTAACACCCCTTAGCGGTGAGTTTTGAAGAATTTTGCAGCTTGAGGATCGGGAGCAGAAGAATGACCGGAGAAGAGTTACAACAATTGTTACGGAACAAATGGGGCCGCTCTTACGATATGCAAATCCGTAGGAGCCAGGGGAAAATCTTGGTGCAAATTATGTGGAAATATTTGGAACAAGCGTCTTTCCCTTGGTCTGCCGAGGAGTATCTGGCCCATCTGAGTCGTATTTGTCTCTATTTGCAAGACTGGGGAGCGACGGAACAATTGCAGTCTTATATTGAACAGACGAGCGATCGCCCCCGTTTGGGAAAAGCCTTGACGTTGATCCTGGATTTGGGGGATCGCTCTTCTGAATGGATTTTGGAGGATTCTTAACCTATTTAGAGAACTTTTGTAAGGTTGTGTGAAGTTTTACGGATTAATTGCTCTAAGTCATCCTGAATCACAATACAACAGGGTAAGAGAGTTATATTAACCCAACTTTAAGAAGATGACCATAACAACTCCTACGCCAAAACCGGAAACCCAAACGCGCACTCGCATTTTGGAAGCCGCCCAACATCTGTTTGCCCGTAGAGGATATGATGGCACAACCACAAGGGATCTGGCTCAAGCGGCGGGGGTGGCGGAAGGGACTTTATTTCGGCATTTTAGTAATAAGAAGGCGATTTTGTTGGAAATTGCCACCCAAGGCTGGATTGATATTTTGACGGATCTGCTGACGGAGTTAAGCGAAATGGGCAGTTATCGGGATATTGCCCAGGTGATGCGACGACGGATGATGAGTTTACATCGCAATGCCGATCGCATGAGAGTCTGTTTTATGGAGGCTCAGTTTCATCCAGAGTTGCGCGATCGCATTCAAGCCGATGTGATCGATAAAATGACGGATGTGGCGGAAGCCTTTTTTCAAACCGCTATGGATCGAGGAGTGTATCGCCAGATGAACCCTAAAATCGTTGCCCAGGTCTTTTTGGGCATGTTTGTGATTGCCGGATTTAGCGATACCACCATTATCGAACCCGACGCTTCTCCCCAGTCCATGCGCGAGATGGCTGAAGGCATGGCCGATATTTTCCTCCATGGTGTGTTGACGAAGTAGGGTTGGGGAGATAGGGAGATGGGGAGATTGGGAGATTGCCTATTGCCTATTCCCCATTCCCTATTCCCTATTCCCTATTCCCTATTCCCTATTCCCTATTCCCTATTCCCCATTCCCTATTCCCTATTCCCCATTCCCCATTCCCCATTCCCCATTCCCCATTCCC